>JBJEED010000011.1:0-3959 GCA_051872765.1 Bacilli bacterium
AATGCTTTTGATTTAGCAATAGCAGTTGTAATTGGCAATGCTTTTAGTAAAATCGTTACATCGCTTGTAAACGATATTTTAATGCCCTTTATATCTTTGTTATTACAATCACAAGATTTTTCAGGTTTAACATTAACTATAGGAAAAGTTAATATAAACTATGGAATATTTATTCAAAATATTGTTGATTTTCTTATAATAGCATTTTGCATTTTCATATTTATTAAATTAATGAATAAATTATTTAAGAAAAAAGAAGAAGACAAGAAAGAAGAAGCAGAAGTAAAAAAAGAGGAAAGTGTTATATTACTAGAAGAAATAAGAGATTTGATTAAAAAAAGTAACAAAAAATAAGAGTTTATGAACTCTTATTTTTGATTGTTAAATAACTAAATCATCCATTTTGTTAATTTTTTCAATAGCCTCTTGATATTTTACTTTATTAAAACCAATTTTAAAAGCTGTTTGTACTAGATGATTATTCATTTCTGGTGAAAAATCAGCATCATCAATTATTAAATATTTACCAATGCCAGGATGTTCATTTAAGAATTGCTTTATTTCATATTCTCTACTTTTAAAGCTCATTTCAGTACATCCGATTATTTCTACTTTAGAATCTAATCCAGCATCATGTAAAAAATCTACATATTGCGGATGATTTTTCCAAGAACTAGTTACAACTATTTTAAAATCATTTTCTATGCATAATTTATTTATAAAATAGATTGCTTCTGGGTTTTCAAAATATCCACTAAAATTATCTGGTTCAATATTTATAACACCATCATAATCTAAAAATAAAACATTTTCTCTTTTTTGTGTATTCATCTTAATAATTCCTCATATTAATAATATCAATTAATTTATATTTTTACAACTAAAATATTAAAATAATATTCTTTAAATTTATTTGTTATGGTAAAATGATTATGAGGTAGATAGTATGAAAGAAGAACTCAACAGAATGAAAGAATTAGTTAATATACTAAATGAAGCTTCAAAATATTATTATCAATATAGCTCGCCAATAATGACAGATTATGAATATGACAAATTATATGATGAATTAGTAGAATTAGAGAATAAAACAAAAATAGTACTTGAAGATAGCCCGACTATTCATGTAGAAAATGAAGTATCTGATAAACTTCAAAAAGTTGAGCATCCAAGTCCAATGTTATCTTTATCGAAAACAAAGAGTATTGATGATTTAGTTAACTTTATTAAAGATAAAGAAGGTCTTTTGTCATGGAAATTAGATGGTCTTACAATAGTTCTTACTTACAATAAAGGAAAACTTGTAAGTGGCGTTACTAGAGGAAATGGAATTATTGGTGAAGTTGTAACGGAAAATGTAAAACAATTTAAGAATATACCACTAACTATAGAATATAAGGGAAAGCTTGTAGTAAGAGGAGAAGCTATAATTAAGTATTCTGATTTTAATAAAATGAATGATGATATAGAAAGTGAAGGAAATATTCAATATAAAAATCCTAGAAATTTGTGCTCTGGATCAGTAAGACAATTAGATAGTAATATTACTGCAAAAAGAAATGTAAATATAATAATATTTGCTTTGATTGAATGTGAAGATGAAATACCGAATTCTAAAAAATTACAATATGAATGGTTAGATAAATTAGGTTTTGAAACAGTAGAACGAATATTGGTTAATAAAGATAATATGAAAGATGTAGTACTTGAGTATAAAGAAAAAGTTAAAACATATGATATTCCATCAGATGGACTTGTTTTAACTTTTGATGATACAGAGTATGGTAAATCTCTTGGAGTAACGGCTAAATATCCAAAACATTCAATAGCCTTTAAGTGGAAAGATGAAACGGTTGAAACTAAACTTCTTAGAGTTGACTGGATGACATCTAGAACTGGACTTATAAATCCTGTAGCAGTATTTGAGCCGGTTGAAATAGAGGGAACAATAGTAAGTAGAGCATCACTTCATAATATATCAATAATGGAAAAACTAAAGCTTGGAATTGGAGATGTGATTGAAGTATTTAAAGCTAATATGATTATTCCACAAGTTGCCAATAATATAACTAAATCAAATAACTTAAATCTTCCAAAGTTATGCCCTAAGTGTAATCATGAAACTATAATTGAAGAGAATAATAAAATAAAGTATTTATATTGTAAAAATGAATTTTGTCCAGCAAAGCTAATTAAAAGATTGACTTTATTTACTAGTCGAAATGCGATGAATATAGAAGGTATTTCGGAACAAATATTATCAAATTTTATTAATGATGGATTTTTAAATAGTTATAGTGATATATATCATTTGAATGATTATAAAAATCAAATTATTAACAAGGAAGGTTTTGGTGAAAAATCATATCAAAATATGATTGATAGTATAGAAAATTCGAGAGAAGTTAAAATATCAAATTTTATTTATTCACTTGGAATACCAGAAATAGGATTATCAAGAGCTAAACTAATTTGCTCTAGTTGTAATAATGACATAAATAAAATTAAAAATATAACTTTTGAAGAATTGAGTTCAATTGTTGGTGTTGGAGAAATTATTGCTAGAGAATGGATAAATGCATTTAGTAATAAGGAATTTTTAGAAGAATTTAATAGACTTTTAAAAGAAATAAAATTTATAGATAGTAATACTAGCGATTTGAAACTTAAAGATATCACTTTTGTTATTACAGGCAGTATAGAACATTTTAATAATAGAGATGAATTAATTGAATATATCGAAAATTTTGGTGGAAAAGTTGTTAATAGTATCTCTTCTAAAGTAAATTATTTAATTAATAATGATATTAATTCAAACTCAACAAAAAATATAAAAGCTAAAGAGTTGAATGTAAGAATAATAAGTGAAGATGATTTTTTGAAAATGGTTGAATAAAATATAATAAATAAATTTATAATCATAAAATATAATGAATAGTAGGTGAAAAAATGGATAAATTAAAAGATTTAATAAAAAAAACAGAGGATAATACTAAAGATTATACTAAAAAAGATATAGATGAAGGTAGAATATTTGCTATTTTATCTTATTTAAGTTTTGTTTCTGTGATAATTTATTTTTGCACAGATAATAAATATAGTAATTTTCATGCTAAACAAGGTTTTAATCTATTCATATACGAATCTTTATTAATGCTATTATCTTCTTTTGGTTTTGCATTTATTATGTTAAATTTTGTTATTAATATTATAAGTTTAATAATTTTAGCTTTAGGATTGTTAGGAATGTATTATGCATATACAGGCAAAGCAAAAAAACTTCCAATATTAGATAAAATTAGCATTATAAAATAATTAATGTTAATATTATTTTTTTAAAATAATAAGGATCTTTAATATAAAAAAGTTTAAATAATAGTGTAAAATTGATAAAATGTTATTAAAAAAACAAAAAACTATGATATAATCTCATCATAGAGGTGTGTGATATGGCAAAGAAAGCAAAAAAAATTACTTTAAGTTCAGAAAGACAAAAGGAGATAGAAAGTAGTTATGTAAGTACTGCTGAAGGACGATTCATATTTGTGATGATGTTTATTAATACTGTGATTTTATTAATAGGATTACTATTCTCATTATATATAGTTGTTGCAAGTTATCAAAATATGAATTTAAATGAAAACATTAGTCAACTTGCGGATAAATTCTTAGTTTTTGGTAGTTTGATTACTTTAATTTGTTTATTTTATTATATTAGGTATTCAAATAGTTATAAGCCAGAAAAGAAATCAACTGAACCTAAAGCTAAAGTTACAAAAAAGAAAACAACTAAAAGTTCAAGTACTAAAAAACCAACAAATAAAAAAACTACTAAAAAGTAATTTTTAAAAGTATAGTTAGAACTATACTTTTATTTTGCAATTATATATAAATAATGGTAAACTCCTAACTTTGACAGTTTTGATTCAAAAAAACTCTCGAGCCCTTATAAATAAAGG
>JBJEED010000012.1:0-20077 GCA_051872765.1 Bacilli bacterium
TAAGCCTTATAGGCTTTAGAGAAAAACCACGCCTTTAGACGTGGATTTTTATTATATGTTTATAAATTGTTGAAAAAAAAAACAATATAAATTATAATTGATAATATAAGAATAATGGGAGTATAAGTAATATATGAAAAAGGATTATGGGAATTTAGATAAAAATATAGTATTAAAAGAGTTAAGTACTACTGCAAGTGGACTAAAGGAAAAAGATGCAGTCAGAAGACTTGAAAAATATGGAAAAAATGAGTTACCAAAAGAAAAAACAAAAAATATTTTTCAAATCTTTTTAGGTGCATTAAATGATCCAATTATATATGTTTTAATCGTAACTGTAATATTATCATTTATAGTTAATGAGGTAATAGATGCGATTGCAATAATAATTATTATATTAATAGATGCAGTTGTTTCAACAATACAAGAATATAAAGCAGAAAAAAATTCTGAAGCATTAAAAAATTTAATTAAATTTAAAGTTAAGGTTATTCGTGAAAGTAAACAAGTCGAAATAGAATCTGAAAATGTAGTACCTGGAGATATTTTAGTACTTGAAAGTGGAACTCAAGTGTCTGCTGATGCTAGAATAATAAGCTGTAATAATTTAACTATAGATGAATCAGTTTTGACGGGGGAAAGTATCGGTGTTAATAAAACATCTGAGATATCAACATCTATGGAAGGGTTTAAAAATTCTATTGCATATGCTGGCACATCTGTATTAACAGGTAGAGCATTAGCTGTTGTTATTGCTACTGGTATAAAAACAGAAGTTGGTAAAATAGCAGAAAAAGTAACAAATACAGAAGAAACTAAGTCACCATTAACCATAAGAATGGAAAAGTTTTCAAAACAAATTACTCTTTTAATAGTAATTATATCAATTATTATTGGTATAGTATTATATATTAAAGAATATGATGCGATGGAAATATTTTTATCAGTTGTAGCATTATCAGTTTCTGCAATGCCTGAAGGATTACCACTTGCACTAACCATGGCACTTACAATTGCGTCAAATAAAATGAATAAAAGAAATGTTATAGTAAAAAAATTAAATTCTGTAGAAAGTTTAGGTAGTTGTACAACAATAGCTAGTGATAAGACAGGAACTCTTACAGTAAATGAACAAACAGCTAAAAAAATTGTTTTACCTAATGGAGAAATGTTTGATATTGAAGGAAATGGGTATAATGATAATGGAAAAGTTATACCATTAGAAGAGTCAAATATTGAAAATGCTAAATTTATATCTATTTTAGGTAGAATAAATAATGAAGCAGTATTAGAAAAAGATAATAAAAGTTGGAATTATTTTGGAGATTCTATTGATGTAGCTTTTCTTGCATTATCAAGAAAACTTGATACATTTGAGGTAAATTATAAAAAGATTTATGAAATTCCATATGAAAGTGAAAAGAAATTTAGTGCAATATTTTATGAAAAAGATGAAAAAGTATATTGTAGTGCGAAAGGATCATTAGAAGTAATTTTAGAGTTTTGTAGTCATTCTTTTGTTAATGGCAAAGAATTTAAGTTAGATAAAGAGAAAATATTAAAACAAAATGAAGAATTATCATCTAATGGTTTTAGAGTAATTGCTTTATGTAATGGGCAAATACCTCAAAAAGATAAATATAGTGAAAAGGATATTAAAAAACTAAATTTTGTTGGATTAGTTGGTTTTATTGATCCAGTTAGAAAAGAAGCTATTCCAGCTATAAAAGAGTGTAGACAAGCAGGTATAAAGGTATTAATGATAACAGGTGACCATGCATTAACTGCATTTGCTATTGCTAAAGATTTAAATATGGTTGAATCTATAAATGAAGTAGTAACTGGTAGTGAATTAGATAAGTATATAGATGATGAAGAAAAGTTTGATAAGTTCATAAAAAATAAAAAAGTATTTGCAAGAGTAACTCCTCTTCAAAAGCTTAAAATAGTTGAATCTCTACAAAGGAGTGGAGAATTTGTAGCTGTTACTGGAGATGGTGTAAATGATGCTCCAGCTATTAAAGCTGCAAATATAGGAATTGCTATGGGAAGTGGTACAGATGTAGCTAAAAGTACTGCTAAAATGATTATAATCGATGATAATTTTGCATCTATAGTTGCTGGTATTGAAGAAGGAAGAAATGCTTATGCAAACATTAGAAAAATTGTAATTTTATTATTATCATGCGGATTAGCTGAAGTTTTATTCTTTGTATTAAGTATAGCATTCAATCTAGCTATTCCTTTAGTAGCAATACAATTATTGTGGTTAAATCTAGTAACAGATGGTCTTCAAGATATGGCACTATCATTTGAACGAGAAACTGATACTATTATGAAAGAAAAGCCAAGAAGTACAAAAGAAAGTCTATTTGAAAAAGAATTAATTAAACAAGTGTTAATAAGCGGCTTATTTATTGGTATAATTGTTTTTATTGCTTGGGATATTTTGTGTTCACAAATGGATCCACAGCATGCTAGAGGATATGTTTTAGCATTAATGGTATTTATCCAAAATTTACATGTTATGAACTGTAGAAGTGAAACTAAGAGTATATTTAGAAATAGTTTTAAAAAGAATCCTTTTGTATTAATAACAATAGCTGGTTCTATATTATTACAAATATTAGTTATGGAGGTTCCAATTTTATCAAGATTCTTAGAAACATATAATATCGATTATGCTCATTTAATAGAATTATTCATATTGGCAATGCCAATTTTACTGGTTATGGAAACTTATAAGTTCTTTAAAAGAGATAATGAATCTAAAAAGGAGCGTGTATGAAAAAAAATATTTTAATGTTAATAAATGGTTTTGGAGTAGAGCAATCGGGTTCATATAATGTTTATTCTGATAAATTAATGCCTGTGTTAGATGATTTAACAAAAAAAGGAATATTTATTACAATACCAAATAATTTTTTAGATTATAAAACTGCTTATCGTAAGTTTAGTATGGATATAGATTACGCACTTACTCATACATTAATAAATAGAAATATTAATACACTTGAGTATGTAAAAAATCCTTTACTAGTATATATAATTAATGAACTTAATAAAAAAGGTTCTAATTGCCATTTATTTTGCTATTGGGATTGTCCTGAAGTAGTTCATGAATTAACCGCATATGTTAGAGAAATAGAAGAAAAAACTAAGGGAAAGATATTTTTACATTTTATTTTAAATCAAAAGTCAGTTCATGACTATAAATATATTTTAGATGGTTTAACAAAATTAACATATGAATTTGGGCAAAGAGTTAAAATAGGTATTATATCTGGCGAAGATAATTTATCACATTTAGATACTTTTAAAGAATTTATGAAGTGTTTTTTAACAGAAGCTGGGGAAAAATGGAAAGATATAGAAAAGAAAATTGAAGTTTTTTCTCAAACTAAAACAAAACCTTATCAAGCAAGGACATTTGCTGTGAACTATGGTTTTAGGATAGAGGAAAATGATCAAATTATATTCTTTAATTATTATAGTACAAATATAACTAATATAAGAAAAGAATTAAATGAGCAAAAATATAGAAAGTTTGATACATCAACAATTGGAATATATTCTTTATTTCCTCTTGAATGTGACATTAAAATACCTTTTATATATAATTATGCATTAGCTAGTGATTATTTTTCTAATAATTTAAAGACTGCAAATGTAAAATGTTTAGTTTTAGATACTAAAGAAAAATGTATACAAATTAATTATTATCTTACTGGTCTTAGAAATGAAATATCAGATAATTTAAAATATGTTTCAGTAACTGATGATGATTTATATGATGAGAATAAATTATTAGAAATAATAAAAACTCATGATAAAGATTTATATATTATAAATTACGAGATAGATTCTTGTAGAAATGTTGAAGAATTAGAAAATAAATTAAACAAAATTGATAAATTATTAGGTATAATACGTGATTATTGTACTAATAATAAAATAGGCTTATTTATTTCATCTTTATATGGAATGGAAAAAGAAATGTATAATGCTAAAGCAGAATTATGTAGAATTAGTTTTTATTCAAAAGTTCCTTTGATTGTTTTTAGTGAAGAAATAGATTTAACAACTTATTCATTAAATGAAGGAAATATGTTTGATCTTGCTAATACTTTGATATTTTGTTGTAATAAAGAATATAAAAATATGGGTTTACTTAAGAAGAAGTCTAAATTATTTTCTTTTCTATATAAGAAACCTAAAAATACTACTTTAAAAGAAAAAAAGATAACAACTATAGAAGATGGAAAAATAGTTAATGTTCTGAGTACTGAACAAGCAGGTAGTCAAAAAGTTCCTACTAATACTCAAAATACTATAAATAATGATATTCAAACAAAACAAGAATTGAAAAGTGAAAATAAAAATAATTTAGGGAGTGTGAATAAAAATGTTTAAAAGTGTAAGTTTTAGAAGAATATTAGCATATTTAATTGATATAATGTTGGTGTCACTAATATCGAGTATGTTTGCAAGTATCGAATTATTAAACCCATATTTGGATAAGCAACAAGAAATTGCTAGTGAATATACAGAAAAAGTTAATGACTTTATAAATGATGATAGTCAAATAGATATAAATGAATTTACAAGCAGTGATTTTATGAAAGAATATACATATGAAATTTCATATTATAGTATATATGAGTCTATTATTTCAGTTGTATTTACTATTTTATATTTTGTAGTATTTCAATATTATAATAATGGAAAAACTGTTGGAAAAGCATTATTTGATATAGTTGTTATTGACAAAGATAGAAAAAAAGCTTCAATTAAACAATTGTTATTAAGAAGTTTAATTATTCATAGTTTATTAACTAGCATTGTATCAATTATTGGAGTATATTCATTAAATAAAGAATCTTATTTAACATTAAGTTATATTATAGCTTTTATTGAGATGGGAATAATGATTGCTTGTATAATATTACTTATATTTAGAGAAGATAAGAGACTAGTTCATGATTTATTTGCAGGAACTAAGGTTATATCTTGTGATGAGTTAGATGAACAAAGTAAAGTAAAAGAAGGAAAAATTTTAACAAATTCTTCTAAAAAAAATAAAAAGAAGGTGAATAAAAAATGAAAATAGGAATTGCAAATGATCATCATGGTATTGATATTAAAAATCGAATAATAAAATATTTAACAGAAAGAAATATAGAATATATTAATTTTGGATGTGATGAAAAAAATAATGTAGATTATGTAGACTATGCAGAAAAGTTATGTAATTCGGTGAAAAGCAAAGAATCAACTCTTGGAATTTTAATATGTGGTACTGGTATTGGAATGAGTATAGCGGCAAATAAAATAAAAGGTATTATTGCAGCTAAAGTAAATAATCCAAGAGAAGCAAGTTTATGCAAAGAACATAATATGGCTAATGTAATTACTCTATCTGAGTATACAGAGAATTTAGAAGAAATATTAGATGCTTTTATTAATACTCCTTACTCTAAAGAAGAAAGGCATATTAGAAGATATAATAAAATAATGAATTTAAAATAGCATAACCATATAAAAATAAACATAAAATGTACTATGAAAAAAATCATAGTACTTTTTATATTAGTAGTAATATTATTATATAGTTATAAAGATAAACAAATTATTAACAATAAAAATGATTTAATTAAACAAGATATAAACATAGATTTTGAAGATAAAAATACTCAAATTATTAAATTGCAATATAATAATAGGGTAATAGATTTAGAATTAGAAGATTATGTTGTAGGAGTGGTTGCTTGTGAAATGCCAGCATCTTTTGAATTAGATGCATTAAAGTCTCTTAGTGTTGCGGCAAGAACTTTTGCATTATATAAACTAAGCAAAAATGAAAATTACATTATGAAAAGTGGAACTAGTGATCAGTGTTATATTAGTACATCTACAATGAAAAAAAATTGGGGTAGTAAGTATGAAGAAAATTATAATAAAATTAAAACTGCTGTTGATAGTACTAGCGGAGAATATTTGACTTATAAAGATGAGGTAATAATATCATTTTACTTTTCCATATCCAATGGTTATACTGAAAATTGTGAAAATGTTTTTAGTCAAAAATTAGATTATTTAAAAAGTGTCGATTCGAGTTGGGATAAAAAATATGGTTATAAAGAAAAAGAAGTTAAATTCACTATAAAAGACTTTTTAAATAAACTTGGTATTAATGGTAATATAATTAGTAATATTGATATTAATAGAAGTCAAACTGGTAGGGTTAATGAAATTACTATAAATAATAAATCTTTTAAAGGAACTAAGTTTAGAACACTTTTAAGTCTTAGAAGCACTGATATAGAAATTAGTTATGATAAAGAGTATGTATATATTACAACTAAAGGGTATGGTCATGGAGTCGGTATGAGTCAATATGGAGCCAATGCAATGGCTAGTGAGGGTTATAAATATGATGAAATATTAAAATATTATTATACTGGTGTAAAAATTATGAATAATTAATAAAAAAATGTTCACTCTATTATTAGGAGAGTGAATTATATGAAAAAGTATAAAATGTTATTGATTCCATCAGTGTATGTATTAGCGGTTGTAGTAATGGTATTAGTAACCACTATGTTAATATCTGGGATAAAATCATTTGTTAATAGTGGTAATAGTTTTAATTATACTCTAAGTGATGTTTTTGATGGAGACGTTGTCCCTGTTATGGGAGGAAATACTGAAGCAATTGTAAGACCTTATGTATCAAATAATGTTAAAGTTGGGAAATATTTTTATGATTATGAAGCAGATAAAACAAAGCAAAAAGAATCATTAATATTATATGAAAATACTTATTTACAAAATACAGGTGTTGATTATATAAGTGATGAAGTATTTGATGTAGTATCTATATTAGATGGTGAAGTAATAGGTATAGAAGAAAATGATATATATGGAAATGTATTAACAATAAAACATAATGACAATTTAATAACTACTTATAGTAATATTGATGGAATATTGGTAAATGTAGGATATAAAGTTAGTCAAGGAGAGATAATTGCTAAAAGTTCTTCTTCTAAATTAGATTCTACTATAAAATCAACATTGCATTTTGAAGTTGAGTACAAAGGTGAATTAATAGATCCTGAAAATTTATATACTTTAAAAGTAAGCGATTTAGATTAATAATTATAAAATATATTTTAAAATAGCATTTTATGAAAGATAAGGATTTTATCTTTCTTCTTTTTTTTGTATTTAAAAGTAATTTTTTACTCAGAAGCCAAAAATATTTTATTTGTAAATTATATACTATTTGTGTTAATATTAATATGTATGAATGCCAGGAGAGAGGTGCTATGATTAATTTTGTTATTGTTGAGGATAAAAAGATACATAGAGATAATATTAAGAAGATAGTTGTTTCTAACATGATGAATAATAAGATAGATTTTAATATTATCGAATTTGATGATTATACAAAGAATTTATTAAAATATATAACAGAGTCACACGATAATTCTATTTACATATTAGATTTGGAACTTCCAAATGGCGATGGAATAGATATAGCAAAGCTTATTAGAAATAAATGTAATAATTGGATTAGTCCAATTATTATTATAACTGCACACACTTCATTATATTATGAAGTATACAAGCAAAGATTACAAATATTAGATTTTATAGGTAAATGTGAGAATTTAAAAAAGAATTTATCTGAAAATATAGATATATGTATGAAAATGTTAAATAAAGATAAAGTGTATAGATATTCATATAAAAATATTGATTATACCATTAGTTTATCTCAAATTAATTATATTCAAAGAGATGGAAGAAGAACTAAAATTGTAACTACAAATAAAGATTATTACCAAAATATATCTATATCTAATATAAAAGAAAAATTACCAAATTATTTTAAAATTTCTTCTAAAGGTACTTTAATAAATATGAAAAATGTAACAAGGATAGATTGGAATACATGTAAAGCATATTTTAAAGATAATACTAGTGACTATGTAGTTTCTAAAAGTCATAAGAAGGAGCTAGATAATTATGGTTGTGATTGATCATATTATGAATATTATATCTGCATCATTAATAGTTTTTATGCAATTTGTTTTATATTCAAATTTAAGTGAAGATAAAAATTTAAAACTGAACATTAAAAATATTTCATTGATAATAGTTTGTGGAATATTTGTATATCTAAATACATTTTTTAATAATACTTATTCAAGATTAATTATTAGTTTTTTAACAATATGGTTAGTAGCCATTTATATATTTAAGGATAGCTTATTAAAATCTTTTTTATATATGTTATGTACTTATATTATTATATTAGTTTATGAAATATTATTTGCTTTAACCATTGTAAATTTAAATATTACTTCTTCTGGATTTGATAATAATATTATATTTAAAACAGCTTATTCTATTATAGTTATGATATTGGGATATTTTACTGTAAAGAACAAACGTGTTAAAACTTTTATTAACAAAATAGTATTTAAATTAAATAATAGTAAATTTATGTATTTATTTTTATCTATCATATTAGTTTTTGTATTAACAGTTGACTATGCTAATTATAAGAATTTTAACATTGAAATGTATTTTAATACTATAATGTTATTAGTTTCTATGTCATTAATCATAGCTTTTGGAATTTACAATTATTTAAAGGCTAATAAAGAATTAGAAAGAATAGAAATATTACTATCATTTATTGAAAAATATGAGAAAGTAATAGATGAAGATAGAGAATTAAGGCATGAGATTTTAAATAATTTATTGATATTAAATAGTTTCGAAGATAAAAATACATTGGAGTATCAGGATGTCTTAAATGATTTGATTAATCAGTATAATAGAAGTGGAACAAAATCTAAGAAGATTTATAAATTACCATCTGGATTAAAGGGATTATTGTATTATAAGTTATTTGGTTTAGAAGATGAAGGTTTTAAAATTAATATTAGAATTTCTAAAACTTTGCCATCATCATTAAAAAAGATTAGTAATAAGGATTATTTATTATTATGTAGATTAGTAAATATAATTTTAGATAATGCTGTTGAAGCATCAAGAATTAGCAAAGATAAAGTTATAAATATAGAAGTATATAAAGAAGATAAAAATTGTATAATTTTAATTGAAAATACTTGTCTTAAAAAGGTGGATTTAAATATGATTGAAGAAAAGAATTATTCAACTAAAGGAAAAGGCAGAGGATTAGGATTATATATTGCTAAAAAATTATTAAAAGATAGTGATAAGATTTCTTTAGTTAGGGAAGTAAATGGTTTAATATTTACAACAAAAATATTAGTCAAATAAAAAAGTCAGAGTTTTCTGACTTTTTAATGTCGTTTTAATCTTGTAATGATTCTGGCATTTCTGGTTCATCAAAATATAGGATCCAACATGCAGAAGTTGCAGTACTTGCAATAAATGATCCTAATAGTGCCATAGCTGTTGCTAAAAATTTCATTTTTACACTTCCCTTCTATATTTTTAATATCTATATTTAACTCCCATTATCTTATATGTAATGGGTAAGATAAATATCGTGCTTAGCAGCAAGGAGTAGAATAATATATTTGACCAATAATCATTAGCAAAATATGTAATTATAAACATATAACATGTACTAATGAATAATGATACATATTTTAATACTAGTTTCTTTTTCTTGTTTTTTAAGATTCTTTTTTCTGTACCAGCAGGTGCATATTTGTATATAAGAAAAAATTGAAATATAAATATTATTATCATTATTAATTTAGGAATATGACTATATTTTATTAATAAAGGAACTAATATAAATATTAGCATAGACATAATCCAACATTGAATAGAATTTTTACCATGAGCACCAAACATAACTAATCTTAGTATTCCATAGAATAATGATAGTAGTAATAATTCTTTTGTTACGCCTATAAATATTGATAAAATAATTGCAACAAACATTTTAGTAATAGTCATGTACAATGATTCTAAACCATATCTAAGTTCGGCGGTCTTTATGTCATCATATTCGTAATACTTATTCACTAAATTAATACAAGAATCAATTATTTTTTTTTTCATAACTCTCCTTACTGAGTATATAATAAAATAAGATGCTGATAAATAATGTAAATATGTCATTAAATAACAATTATTTATTATAAAATATTAAAAAAATTTGAAAAAAAGTAATTTACTTGTTTAATGACAAAATAATTTGCTTTAATAACAAATAGGCGGTTTATGTCGAATTATAAAGTATAATAATTCTTGTGCATAACACAATTATGCATTATGATTATATTAAGAAAGGGAAGGTGTGTTAGATGTGCAGAGGTCGTGTTAAGTGGTTTAACAATGACAAAGGTTATGGCTTTATCGAATATGATGGATTGATGAGTGAAGATATTTTTGTTCACTATTCAGCTATTGATCAACAGGGCTATAAGACACTAAAGGAAGGAGAAATAGTTGAATTTAAGCTAATAGAGACAGCAAAAGGAAGCCAAGCTGTAAATGTTAGAGAAACTAATATTCAAGCAATATAAATACACGAAGTTTGTGTATTTTTTTTGTAAATAAAATGAATAATATTATACGAAAGATAGAATAACTCTAGTTTATATGATAAAATATTTGTAGGAGGAATAGTGTATGAAATATAATATTCGTGGTAACAAAATAGATGTTACAAAAGCAATTAATGATTACATTACAAGTAAATTATCTAAATTGGAAAAATATCTAGATGATAATGAAGAAGTTGAAGCTAAAGCATTAATTTCTACTAAAGGAAAAGATCAGAAAGTAGAAGTAACAATTTGGAGTGGTAAATATAATATAAGAGCAGAAGAAGTAAGTGAAGATTTATATTCTGCAATTGATTTAGTTGTAGATAAAATAGAAAGACAACTAAAGAAATATAAAGGAAAACTATCTAGCAGAAAGAGTAATAAAGATGATTATGTTCCACCAATCGAAATAGAAGATTATTTTGAAGAAGAACAAACTATAGTTAGAAGAAAAGAAGTTTTCTTAAAGCCTATTGATGAAGAAGAAGCAATTACTCAAATGGAATTATTAGGTCATTCTTTCTTTGTGTTTAAAAATATTGATACTGGTAAAATTAATGTAATTTATAAAAGAAAAGATGGTGACTACGGAGTAATAGAAGCAAATTAAAAATAATAGATTAGTACATAGCAGTATTAATCTTTTTATTTTTTATTTAAACTAGAGACTTTTTTGTTGAAATTTGGTAAAATACTTTACATGGAGGTTTGATAATATGGGATTATTTAAAAATTTATTCGATTATGAAACTAAAGAATTAAAAAAAATAAATAAGATAGTTGATGAAATAGAATCATTAGATAGTGAAATGCAAAAACTAAAAGATGTTGAGTTTCGTGCTAAAACAGAAGAATTTAAAAAAAGATTACAAGAAGGAGAAACATTAGACGATATATTAGTAGAAGCTTTTGCACTTGCAAGAGAGGCTTGCTTTAGGGCAATAAATGAAAAACCATTTAGAGTACAATTAATTGGTGGAGTTGCTATTCATAGGGGAAATATAGCTGAAATGAAAACTGGTGAAGGTAAAACATTAACAACAGTATTACCATCATATTTAAATGCATTAAGTGGTCTTGGAGTTCATGTTATTACCACAAATGAATATTTATCTTCTCGTAATGCAGATTGGATGAGGCCTATATATGATTTATTGGGTGTAAGTGTAGGCGTTAATACTAGAGATAAAAGTCCAAAAGAGAAAAGAGAAGCATATAATTGTGATATAACATATACAACTAATAATGAACTTGGTTTTGACTATTTAAGAGATAATATGGTTGTTAAAGCTGATAAGAGAACACAAAGGGGACTTAATTTTGCAGTTATAGATGAGGTTGATTCTATATTAATAGATGAAGCAAGAACACCATTAATTATATCTGGAGGTAGTGCTAAAAGTGCAAATATTTACAAAGAAGCAGATAGGGTAGCAAAGAGTTTAACTATTGATGATTATGTACTTGATGAAAAAACTAAAAGAGTTACCTTAACCGAAGAAGGTGTTAGACATGCAGAAAAATTACTTAAAATTGATAATTTATATGATATAAAAAATAGTGTTATGGTTCATAATTTAGATAAAGCAATGGTTGCAAATTATGGTTTTAAAAGGGATGTTGATTATGTTGTTGAAAATGATCAAGTTTTAATAGTTGATACATTTACTGGTCGTTTAATGCATGGACGTCAATTTAGTGAAGGATTACATCAAGCCATAGAAGCTAAAGAAAATGTTACTATCAACGAAGAAACAAAGACATTAGCGACAATAACATTTCAAAATTTATTTAGAATGTATAATAAATTATCAGGTATGACTGGTACTGCTAAGACGGAAGAAGAAGAGTTTAGAAATATATACAATACTTATGTCGTATGCATTCCAACTAATAAACCGGTTATAAGAGATGATCAAGTTGATTTAATTTATCCGTCATTAAATGGTAAATATAAAGCATTAGTTAGAACTGTTAAAGAAATACATTCAACTGGAAGACCAATATTAATTGGTGTTGCATCAGTAGAAACAAGTGAAGTAGTTAGTCAATTATTAACAAAAGCAAAAATTAAACATGAATTATTAAATGCAAAGAATCATGAAAGAGAAGCTCATATAATTGAAAATGCTGGTAAAAAGAATGCTGTTACAATAGCTACAAATATGGCAGGTCGTGGAACAGATATAAAACTTGGAGAGGGAGTAAGAGAACTAGGTGGGCTTTTTGTTATTGGTACAGAAAGACATGATTCAAGAAGAATTGATAATCAACTTCGTGGAAGAGCAGGAAGACAAGGTGATCCAGGTACAACGAGATTCTTTGTATCTATGGAAGATGATTTAATGATTAAATTTGGTTCTGAAAAGATGAAAAGTGTAATGCAAACATTAGGTATGGCAGAAGACGAAGCTATATCAAATAAGATTATATCTAAAAATTTAGAATCTGCTCAAAAGAAAGTTGAAGGATTTAACTTTGATAGACGTAAAGGATTATTGGATTATGATAATGTTATTAGTAAACAAAGGGAGATTATATATGAGAGAAGGAATGAGATACTAGACCAAGAAAGTATTAAAGATAGAGTACTTGATACTTTTAAAACTTTTGTTGAGTATCAGATTAATTCACATTTAACAGACGGAGAGTTAACAGATAACGATATTAATAATATTATAGAAATATTTAATGCAAATTTATTAAAGAGAAAAAAATTAGAAAAAGAAGATTTTAAAGAAAAAAATAAAAATGAAATAATCGATTATATTTATAGTATTGTAATAGATGATTATAATAAAAAATTAGAAGATATTCCTGAAGAAATACAAAATGATTTTGAAAAATCTATTTCACTTAGAGTTATTGATAAGAATTGGATGAATCAATTAGATGCTATGGAGGCTCTAAAAGAGGGAGTTGGGCTAAGAGGGTATGCTCAAAGTAATCCACTTCAAGTTTATGCATTAGAAGGATTTGAAATGTTTGATAATATGATGGCAACAATTAGTCAAGAAATATCTCAGTACCTATTAAATGCAGAAGTTAGACAAAATACTCAAAGAGAAGAAATAAAAAATGTACATACTAGTCATGGAAAAGAAGAAACTAAAAGAACTCCAAAAAAAGCAAGCGAAAAAATAGGAAGAAATGATCCTTGTCCATGTGGTTCGGGCAAAAAATACAAACAATGTTGCGGAAAGTAGCATAAAATAAGGGAAAAGTTAAAATTTAAAAAGGTAACAAATTTGTTGTTTGTCACCCAATAAATAAAAATGTGGACAAAATCCATTGAAAATAAAGGATGTCAGCAAAAATAAATTTGTTGACATCCTTTTTCGTTGAAAGGAGTAAATAGATGAAAAAAGTTTATATAAAAGGGTATGTCAGTTATGACAATGAAAACTACACATTTATATATGAGGAGAAAAAATTAACATTAATATCAGTTAATAATCATCAAACATTTTTTAATGAGTATAAATATGTTGATGAATTTAAAGGATTTACTATAGATGGCTTTGATATTATTTTTTATATAAATAATAATATTTATTACAAAGACGGATCATTTATTTGTTCACCGAGATGTATATTTGTTTCTAGAAACAAATCATATGAATTAGATAATATGAAATTTGATTCATTAAGAGTTTCTGGTGGAATAATCAATAGGTTTTATAGTAATAGAAATATGATTGAATTTGATCCTAAAGAAAAAGATTACTTTAAAATTAAAGATGTTAAAGAAACTATTTCGGAAGAAAATGTGAATCTAAATGGGGATAAAACAACATTTGAATTCAGTATAATGAAACCAGGATGGAAAGACGATGGTATAATAACATTTAATAATTATGATTCATTATTAAGAATAAAATATGATATAAAAAAAGATTACAAATCAATAATAAAGGATTTAAATAGCATAGATAAATTTTTTAAATTTTCTGCTAATAGAGTGAATATTTCTTTTGGCGACATTTTATTAGAACTTAAAAATGAAGATGATAAATATGAAAAAGCAGTTGAAATAATAATTCCATATATGACTAACAATGAAATAAACAAGAATATTCTAGATTATATTATATTTAAAGATCACTTAAATGAAATCTTTAAATTTTTAGATAATTGTGATTATATATTTAGTATTATACCTGAAGACAATAAATCGTTTGGAATTATATCGAATAAAGATTATTGTGCTTGCTTTTCGTGCTTTGAATCCATATATCAATATGTGCATGGTAGTAATGATGGTATGGAAACTATGAAAGAAGAAGTAGCATTAGAAGAAGTAAAGGAAGAAATATTACCATTACTAAAAAATGTTGATGAAAAATATAAGAAAAATAATAAAACAAAAAGAGATTTTATAAAAAGATTTATAAAAATTATTTCTACTGCTAATTTGAAATTAGAAAAATGTATATTCAATGAATTAGAAAGAAAAGATTTTATAATTGAAAATATATATTATAAAAGAAGAGATGCAATAAAAGAAAATGGTATATTTAATTCTGTCGAAAAAGCAGTAAAAGATAGAGATGATATTACACATAATAATACTGTCAAATTAGATGGTATTTCAATAGGAATTTATGAAATAGTTTTAAAATTAAATTATGTAATGATAATGGATTACATTGGAGTTCCTGTAGAAATATATGGTAAAAGGATACAACACTTAAGTCTAATAAATATTATTTAATAATAGGATACTGTGAGAAAACAGTATTCTTTTTTTGATGTAAAATTATAATGATCAAGTAGAAAGGGAGATGATAATAATGATCAACATCAGAAAAAGAGGCAATACTTATCAGTATTGTTTTGAAGCAGGAAAGGTTAATGGTAAAAGGAAACAAATAACAAAATGTGGTTTTAGAACTAAAAATGAAGCTTTTGCTGCTGGACAAAAAGCATATAACGAGTTTATAAATGGTGGTATTAAGAAGGAATCTGAAATGTTTTACTCTGATTATTTAGATTATTGGATGAAAGAATATTTTGAAATTAATTATAAATATTCAACAGCAAGAAGATATAAAGAAACATTTGGAGCAATAAAGAAGGAGTTAGGTATGTATAAATTAAATGCAATAACGCCTTATTTATTAAATCAAGTATTATTAAAATTATATCAAAAAACTAGCACAAAGGAGGCATTAAGAAACTATCAAAAAGTGATTAAAAGTTCTTTAAGAGATGCTGCATATTACTTTGGTTTTATAGAAAATAATCCAGCAGGTGATTTACAAATACCTAGGGTATTATCATTTGAATTAAAAAAAACGATATAACTCATATCTATAATAGTGAAGAAATAAATAAAATAATAAATAGATTTAGTAAAAATAAAACTTTTGTATATTCTTTTTTGACAGCGTGTTATACTGGGATGAGAACAGGAGAAGTTTTTGCATTAACTTGGGATGATATAGATTTTGAAAATAAAACTATAAGAGTAACAAAAACTGTTTATTGTAAAAGTAAAAATTGGAAGGGTAGATGGTATTTAGGTACAACTAAAACTGAAGGTAGTTCAAGAACAATTTATATGTGTGATACTTTATACAACTTGTTAAAAAAGTATAAAGCAGAACAAGAAAGTAATAAAAAAGAATATAAAGAAAATTATAAGTATTACAATTTGGAACAAATAAAAAATAAACACGGAAAACTAATTGAGTATCAAATTGTAGAGAGTAAGAAATCAAAAAATAACGCAAATATGGTTTTTGTAAAAACTAACGGAACTTATTCTGGCACCGATCTTATTAAATATCCATTTAAGATTATTCATTATGAATTAGGAATTAAATGTAGATTTTATGATTTAAGAGGAAGTTTTGCAACGACTACTTTAAGAAGTGGAGTTGAGATAAAAGATATATCAAAAGTATTAGGGCATAGTAAGATAGAAACAACTGAAAATTATTATATTACAAGCACAATTGATACTTTAAGAAATGTAAGTGAAACATTTGAAAAAGAAATAGATTTAAACAATTTTAGTGGAATAAATTGCAAAAAACAATAAAATATAGTATAATTACATCAGTTAATTAAAAAGCGATTCATTCGAAGTAATTATTTTAATATGATTTATAGAGAGTTTGTGGTTGGTGGAAACAAACAAAATTAAGGTAATGAATTACAAGTGATGATTTTAAGTCGGATAGTATCCGTTATCAATAAAAGGTAATAAACTATTATTACAAACAAAGGTGGTACCACGAGCAATTCGTCCTTTATGGATGTTTTGCTCTTTTTATTTTTAAGGAGGTGATTTGTATGGATAGTGACTATTACTATTATTGCTTTGGTGATTGTAATTTAATTAACTATACAAATTATTTAGGAGGAAATAGAAATGGAAAAGAAATTATTTGATATTTTAAAGGAAAGAGGTTATGTTAAAGACCTTACACATGAACAAGAAATTATTGATTTAGTTAATGGAGAACCTATGACGTTTTATTTAGGAATTGATCCGACTGCAGATTCATTGCATATAGGACATTTCTTCGCATTAACAATGTTCAGATGGTTACAAGATTTTGGACATCATGGAATCATACTAATTGGTGGAGCAACTGCTTTAATTGGAGATCCAACTGGTAAAAGTGATATGAGAAAAATGTTATCAAAAGAAGAGGTTGCTCACAATAAAGCAGAAGTAAAAGAATTAGTAAAAAGATTTGTAAGAACTGATGGAGATAATCCCGCAATCATAGTAGATAATGCAGATTGGATTTGTAATAAGACATATGTAGATTTTATGAGAGATATTGGAGTACATTTCAATGTTAATAATATGCTATCAGCAGATTGTTACAAAAAAAGATTGGAAAATGGAGGATTAACATTCCTAGAAATGGGATATATGTTAATGCAAGCGTTTGATTTCGTGCATTTAAATAAAGAATTTGGATGTAGACTTCAAATTGGTGGTTCAGATCAATGGGGTAATATTTTAGCTGGAGCTGATTTATCTCGTAAGATTGGATTTAGTGAAGATAAAAAAATAGATCAATTGTTTGGATGGACTTGTCCTTTACTAATAAAAGCTGATGGAGAAAAAATGGGTAAAACAGCATCAGGTACTCTATGGGTATCGAGAGATAAGACTACACCATTTGATTTTTTCCAAGCATGGATTAACTCATTTGATGAAGATGTAGAAAGAAGTTTATCATTCTTTACAAGAATGGAAATATCTGACATTAAAGAATTATGTAAAAAGGATATTAGAGAAGCTAAAAAACTATTAGCATTTGAAGTAACTAAATTAGTTCATGGAGAAGAAGAAGCTTTAAAAGCAAAAAAAACTGCTGAAGAATTATTTAGTAAAAAAGGAATTTCTGATAATATGCCCAGCATTGAATTATCAAAAGACTTATTAGATATTAACATTGTTGATTTACTTGTTGAATCTAAATTAGTAAACTCTAAATCAGAAGCAAGAAGATTAATAGAACAAAATGGTATATCTTTAAATCAAGAAAAAATTAATTCAGTAGAGCAAATAGTAACAAAGAAAGATTTAAATGACAATTCATTAATTATTCAAAAAGGTAAAAAAGTATTTTTGAAAGTAGCTTTTAAATAATATCTTTATACAAATCAAAATATAATTGAAGAAGGCTAAATTCTAATTTCCCTGACCTAATGTGCGATTATAAAAATTGTAGAATTGCTTATAATTAAAGGAAAAGGGTAAAATAAACGTGGTAAATGAAATGTTGACACAGTCATCCATTTGTCATCCGATGATAGATTACAATAATACCATATGTACCAAAAATAGTATATGTATTAAATCTGTATTGACCTTTAAAATCAATAAATACTAATAATAACATAAATATAATAAATAAAGGTAATATATGCTCAACCTGTACTTGTGGTTCTGGAAAGAAATATAAACAATGTTGTGGGAAATAGTTAAAAGCCTTGAAATAAAGGCTTTTTCTATACAAAAATTAGGTAATTTTATTTAGGTACGTTATTAAATATGTTGTGAGAAAGTATTTAAAAAGTATCTAGAAAGAAAAGTAAATAATAAAAACATATTATTTTCAATGCTTTTAGAGACTTTGAACCATTGTCATAGTGATAGTGATAAAAGTATGGTATAATCTATACAGGAGTTGACAGTATGAAAGTAAGGAATAATTATAATGAATGCTTAACAAATTTAGCTTGTTCTATAAGAAAATATTTTGAGTTAGACTATAAGCATAATACAATTGATTATATAGATAAGATACTGAATGAAAATAAACCTAAAAATGTTGTAACAATACTATGTGATGGAATGGGGTCAAATATAATGGATAGAATTTTATCCAGGGATTCTTTTCTTTTAAAATATAGGATAAAGTCAATAACTACTGTTTTTCCAGCAACAACTGTTGCAGCTACTACATCTATGATGACAGGCTTAAACCCAGTTGAAACAGCTATGCTAGGTTGGGATATGTATTATAAAGATATTGATAAAACAATTACAACGTTTATGAATTCTGAAAAAGGTGATGAAGAATATACTCCATTACAAGAAGCAATTGAATATAAAAACAAGCATATGATTACTAAGTCTATAATGGAAGAAATTAATGAAAAAGGAAAAGATTCAGGATATATTTTATTTCCGTTTGGGAAAAATCCATATGTCGACATGGAAGACTTATACAATAAAATAGAAACATTATGTAATGAAGAAGGGAAAAAATATATTTATGCATATGATACAGAACCGGATCACACAATGCATGAACTTGGAACTGATGCACATGAAATAAATGGAATTGTTGAAAATATTAATTCTAAAGTAGAAGAATTAAGCAAAAGATTAAAAGATACAGTAATATTTGTTGTGGCTGATCATGGACATAAAAATGTAGAAAACATAATGCTTGAAGACTATCCTGATATAGTTGATTGTTTAGAAAAAAATACTTCGATTGAATCAAGAGCAGTAAATTTTTTCATAAAGGAAAGTAAAAAACAAAAATTTGAAGTGTTATTTAATAAATATTTTAGTAATGATTTCGATTTATATACTAAATAAGAGGTTATAAATTCTAATCTGTTTGGTAATGGTAAAGAAAATGAAATTTTCCGTGATATATTAGGAGATTATCTTGCAATAGCAAAAACAAACAAAACATTATTATATGGTGGCTCTGAAATATTAAAGTCTCAACATGCGGGGTACACCGACGATGAAATTTATGTGCCATTAATTGTAATAAATACAAATAATATATAAATAATTTTAGATACGTTTTTTGAATATCTAAACCGTATCTAAAATTAAATTGATGTTCGTAATTGCTTAATTTATAAGGAAAAAGGAAAAAGTGTCATAACCCATAATGACAGTTGACATTAGTAACTTAAAAAACTTTTGGTATTTATTACGTAAATATCAATATCTATGATCTTTAGTTTTGCAGTAAAATCTTGTAAAACCATATATAAAAAGGGCTTAAGCC
>JBJEED010000013.1:0-19877 GCA_051872765.1 Bacilli bacterium
ATACAATAACATTTGATAAGCAATCTGGAAGTGGAGGAACTTCAAGTACAACGGCAACATATAATAGCGCTATGCCAACAATAACAGCCCCAACAAGGACAGGATATATATTTGAAGGATATTATAGTGCTACTAATGGTGGAGGAACAAAATATTATAATGCAGATGGAACAAGTGCAAAGACATGCAATTTAACATCAAATACAACACTCTATGCAAAATGGAAAGCTAATACATATACAATAACATTTGATAGAAACTATTTAACATCTAGTATTTGGACTGATACATTAACAACAAGTAACTGGACTTCTTACAATGTAGGAATTTCAAAAACTACGGAATCACTATCAACCGCTATGGAAGGAAAACTAATGAAAATTACTATAAATAGTGTTTCGGGTAGTGGTGGACCATTTTTTAACTCAAGATTAGACCTTAGCATTGGTTCAAAATATACTGAAGAATTCTTTATAAAAGCAAGTAGAAATATTACTTTAAGTAATGTTGGTTCTGAGCAAGGTGGCGCTGGTAATCAAATAAATGTTACAACAAATTGGCAAAGATTTAGGCATGAATTTACAGCGGCTGGTAATACAGGACAAGGATATAGAGCATTTATATTTTATGGTCCATATAGTTCAAATGATGTAATATATATTCATTCTTTGCAAGTAATGAAAGGAACTGAAGGTACTACATCAATTACATTACAAGCAGGTACAACCTATGGTGACTCCTTACCAATACCTGCAAGAACAAATTATACATTTAATGGATGGTTTACATCTCCATCTGGTGGAACAGAAATAACATCAACTTCAGTAGTACCTGCCTCAAATACTACACTATATGCTCAGTATACATATAATGGTTCTACTAGTTCAGGTGGGTCATCAGGTGGATCAACAGGAGGATCAACTGGAGGTGGGGGTTGTACTTGTTCTAGTAAGATAGATTGTGCTTCCGTAGCAAATACTACAGTAAGTTGTGTTTCTGGTATGTGTACATATTATAGAAATGGTTCTAATATTGGGTCAATGTGTTATTAAAAGAGGTGAAGAATGAAAAAGAAAATAACAATAATAATATTGATAATGGTTGTTTTAATTGGAATAATTGTTTCTTTCTTAGTATTTAATAGTAAAAAAGATAAAGAAAACAAAGAAGAAGATAATAATGTTGTAACTAAGCTAACAATTGATGAGATAATAAACGGAAAGAATAAAACTTCTTGGCAATCATATAATGCCCAATTTATAAAAGCAGATGGACAGATTAATGAGATGGAAATAATTGGAATAAAATTAAATTTTATTGAAGAATACATAAATGTTTGTATAATTTCTGATGAATTATCTTCATCTTGTGAAGATTTAAAATATAATTATGAAAATAATACACTTACTATTGAAGATGGAATGCTTGTTCATTTTCAAGGAAATTATACAGTATCTTATGAGAATGAAATACTTAAATTATCTGGAGAATTTGATGATAATAGGAGATTTTCTTATTTCTTTAAGATGATTTAATAGATATTAATTCATAAAAATAACTTTTAAAATTAAAAAGCTTCCTAAGGGAAGTTTTTCTTATGAAAAATAATGTAACTAGGATAATTAAAATATTATTGTAAAAACAATTTTCCCATTATTTATTCTTATATTTAATAGTTATAATTTTAGAACAAATAAAAGTATTGTTGAAATAATTATGTAAAAATGTTATTATTAATATAGGTGATAGTATGTTAAAGGGTATTAAAAAATTTTTTTTATTAATTATGCTATTAATTCCATTTATGGTAATAGCAGATGAAAATTATCAAACATCTGTTAAATATGTAAACTCTTACATAGATGGATTTAGTGAGTATCAAAATTATATATTATTTCCTAAAAGTGGATACTATTATAATGAAACTTTAAAGAATGATATTTTTACACGTGGTGGTTTTTTAAGTAGAAAAGAATATTTAATAACAAATTATAATAATAAGTCTTATTTATCTCCAGGAGTACAATATTGGACTTTAACACCAGGATTATCAGATAATAGTAAAAGATATGTAATTGATTATACTGATAAAGAAATTTCAACAAATTATACATCTGGAGTAAGGGTTACAGAATTTATTTTACCAAAGACAAGAGTAGAAGGAGAAGGTACAAGAAGTAATCCATGGGTATTTTCTTCAATATATAAACTAATATTATCATCATCTGATTATAAAAAAGGAGCAATGCCTAATCAAATAGGTGGTAATTGTAATAATACAAGTCAAAGTTTAACAACCTCAATATATGAAGATGAAAGTATAAAAGTACAATTATGTCCAGCAATTGGATATGAATATTATAATACAGATTGTACTAGCAATATTTCAAAATCCGTAGGTATACATGAGATTAGTGTATCAAATGTAAAAAAGAATTTATCGTGTAAAATTAATTTTGTAGTGTCTGTTTATAAAATATCATTAGATACAAATGGTGGTAGTGAAATAGATACAAAAGAATTATATTTAGCTCCTGGTAAATATTGGTTTAAAGAAAAAGATGATAGAATTACTGAAACACAAGTAACAAAAATAAATCAACTTCCAACAAAAACAGGATATACATTTAAAGGATTTTATATAGATAAAACATCAGAAACTAAATTAATAGATGAAAAAGGAAATATAGTATCAAAAGAAGGATATACAGCTGATGGAACAATGTATGCAAGATATACTGCAAATAAATATGAAGTTACTCTTGATCTACAATCTGGAAGTGGAGGTACAACAAGCGTAACTGCAACATATGATAGTGCAATGCCAGCAATAACAGAATTACCAACAAGAACAGGATATACATTTAGTGGATACTATAGTGGATCAAATGGAAGCGGAACAAAATATTATAATGCAGATGGAACAAGTGCCAATAATTGGAATATAGCATCAAATACAACTTTATATGCATACTGGACAGCAAATAAATATACAATAACATTTGATATGCAATCTGGAAGTGGAGGAACTTCAAGTATAGCAGCCACATATAATAGTGCAATGCCAACAATAACACTTCCAACAAGAACAGGATATACCTTTAGTGGATACTATAGTGAGACTAATGGTGGAGGAACACAATATTATAACGCAGATGGAACAAGTGCCAATAATTGGAATTTAACATCAAATGCAACTTTATATGCATACTGGATAGCAAATAAATATACAGTAACATTTGATATGCAATCTGGAAGCGGAGGAACAACAAGCGTAACTGCAACATATGATAGTGCAATGCCAACAATAACACTTCCAACAAAATCAGGATATACATTTAGTGGTTATTATACTGGTACTAATGGAGGCGGAACAAAGTATTATAATGCAAATGGTAGTGGTGCTAGAAGTTATCTTTTAACAAAAAATATAACATTATATGCTTACTGGGTAATGTCAGAAGTAAGTTGTTCTAATGCATCTACTACCATAAAATGTGCAAATTATGGTAGTAACTCATCTGCATTAATAACTTACAGTGGTAATTGTTCAGTAAGTTGTGTTGATGGTAGCGAATGGAGAATGAAACTATTATCTAGTGGTACATTTAAAACTACTAGTGCTATAAATATTGATGCTTTCTTAGTAGGTGGCGGAGCAAGTAGATATACTAATCCTGGCGGTTATGGTGTAAGAGGAGGAGCCGGTGGTTATACTCAAACATTCAAAAGTATAGCCCTAGGTGCTGGAACAAGTTGGAGTATTACAATTGGAGCCGGCGGTTGTGCTCAAGGCTCTAGTACAGGTCGTGGAGGTGGTAGTACTTCTGCATTTGGAAAGAGTGTAAATGGTGGAGGAGCCAATGGTGGAAATGGTGGCTCTGGAGGCGGTGGCTCTGCTCTTTATGGAGACACCACTAGAGGCGGATCATATGGAGGAAATGGTACTTATGATAGTTGGGCTGGTTCATCTGGTCAAAGAAGAACTACTTGTGAGTTTGATGAAGGAACAACTTCAAGTTGCACTAGAGGCACATCTTATGCTTATTCTGGCGGTGGCGGTGGAATATACAATTATAATGGTTACTGGCGAGGCGGATCCGGCGGTGTCGGTGGAGGCGGTAACGGCGGATATGGTGGCTCTATTAATAGTAGTCCAACTCAACAAGGTGGGAATGGAACAGCAAATACTGGCGGAGGTCAAGGTGCTGCTGCAAACTATAGTTGGTTTTCTGGCTGTGGAGGCTCTGGCGTAGTAGTAATTAGAAAAGCAAAATAAGAAAGGAAAATAATATGTCAAAAAATAAAAAATATTATTTATATGTTATTATTGCTCTTATTATTTTAATAATCGGAATAATTTCCATCGTATTTATATTTAATAAGAATGTTGATGAACCAAAGAAAGAAACTAAGTTAGAAGATAATATTGAAATAACAGATAATAAATTAAGTGATGGAAAATTATTAATTCTAGGTGCAAAAAATAAAAATAATGTAGATGTAGAAGTTGAGTTTACTATTGATTTCTTAGATAAATCAGATCAATTGATTGAAAGTGAAATTTATACAATATATTATTTACCATCAGATACAACACGTTATGTTGATATTTATACAGGAGATTATTTAAACAAAGATTATAAAAAATATAAAATAACTTTTAAAGTTAAGGAAATAAATAATTTTAAACATTATGATAATGATAAAATTATTGTTAAGGATGAAATTGTAGATGATAAATTAAATTTAGTTATTTCAAATAACACTAATCAAAAAATCGAAACATTAACACTTAATATTATTTTTTACAAAAATAATCAAATGGTTAGATATATAAATCACGATATTTTTGAATTTGAAAAAGATACTAATTTAGAAAGAAGTTTTACAGTTAATAAAGATAATTTTAATAACGATATTCAATATGATAGATATGAAATATTATATTTTCCTATATCATTAAAAGATAGTATTGATAATACTTCTACTATTTCAGATTGATAAAAGCCTAGTAAATTTACTAGGCTTTTATTGTATTTATTATTTAATTGTGATAATCTTATATCACAGGTTATAGAGGATAAAATATGAAAAAAATATTAATTATATTATTTATAATATTTATTATTATTTTTACTTTAAGTAGTATATTTTTAAAATATGATGAATTTAGTATCATTGATATTAGTGAATGTATAGACAAAGAGTGCGATAAAACATTCAAATTTAATTCAAATACTTTAACAATAAAAAATGATATAAACAATAATTATAATATTAAAATTAACAATAAAAAAACTATAGTTGGAACATATGGATTTCCAAAATTAGGAAATAATATATATACTTTTGATGGACTAATTATGATAGAACAATCTATTGATGAATATGTTAAAGTATTATTATTTTATGATGTTAATGGTGAAGAAAAAAATATTTCAGAGTTAGAAGAAAACTCAAAAATATTTTTAAATAGTTATCAAATCAAAGATATAAAAGATAAAAAAGGGAATATTAAAGATATAGAAATAATACTTTATGGTACTCGATTTATTAATGATGATACATTTTATTTTGGAATTGAAGATGGGAATGTTGCTAAATTAGATTCTTGTGAAGCATATGAAAAAAATAAAGAAAAGATAGTGAGCAGTACATATAAAATAAAATATATTGGTAATAATAAATTTAGTGAAATAGAAAAAATATCTGAAACTAAATTAGAAGATTATAAAGAAAAAGATTTTAGTATATTGTGTAATGAATAACATATAAAGATAGTGTAATACTATCTTTTTTAATTGGTTAAATGTTATTGCTTTCTTTAAAAAAATTGCATTTAGTTGTAATTATTAGTATAATATTAATAGAGGTGTGATATGATTGGAATTTATGATTATACAGTGCTATTAACTTATATTGGTTTTGCATCTGGTATTGTAGGGATAATAAATGCTTTTAATGGAAATATATTTTATGCAATTGTTTGTTTAATGTTTTCGGGATTATGTGATATGTTTGATGGTAGAGTTGCTAGAACTAAAAAGAAAAGAACAATAGAAGAAAGACATTTTGGTGTTCAACTTGATAGTTTATCTGATGTAGTTTGTTTTGGTGTATTACCATCTGTTATAGGTTATTCATTAGGAATAAATAATCCTTTTTCACTAATCTTAATTGTTTTTTTTCCTCTTGCTGCACTAATTAGATTAGCGTGGTTTAATGTACTTGAAATTACTAGAAATAGTTCTACACCTGTAAAAGAATATACAGGTTTGCCTGTAACATCATCAGCACTAATATTTCCATTTATATATATATTTAAAAAGATATTAAAGAGTAATTTTGTTTATTTATATGCAATAGTTTTATTAATTGTAGGAATATTATTTATAAGTAAGATTAAAATTAAAAAACCAAGTTTTAAAGTTATGATTGGTTTTATAGTTATAGGTATAATTGAATTAATATTTATATTGGTGCGTTAGTATGAAGTATATATCAAGACAAAGAAATAGTGATGTAGATATAGTTTCACAGAGCCCATGGACTCTTGATTTTTTGTATTCTAATGCTATAACTAGAATATTGTTAAGACCATTTATAACAAAAACATTTTCTAATTTAGTAGCATTATATATGAATAGTAGTCTTTCTAAACATAGAATAAAAAAATTTATAGATAAAAATGATATAAATATTTATGAATATGATGATAAAAATTATACATCATATAATGATTTTTTTACAAGAAAGGTTATAAGTACTAAAAGACCAATTAATGCGAGAAGTGATATTTTAATCAGTCCTTGTGATAGTAAGTTATTAGCATATAAAATTACAGATGATTTATGTTTAAATATTAAAAATTCTTATTATAGTATTAATACTATAATAGATAATGACATAATTGATGAGTATAGAGATGGGCTTGCCTTGGTATTTAGATTATCTACTGATAATTATCACAGATATTGTTACATTGATAATGGAAGTAAAGGAAAAAATAATCATATTAATGGTGTATATCATACAGTACAACCAATATCATTAAAACATTATAATTTTTATAAAACAAATACTAGAGAGTGGACTATTTTAAATACTAGTAATTTTGGTAAAGTTATACAAATTGAAGTAGGTGCTTTATGTATTGGAAGAATCAAAAATAATCATGAAACCTATATATTTAAAAAGGGTGAAGAAAAAGGTTATTTTGAGTTTGGTGGTTCTACAATTGTATTATTATTTAAGAAAAATACTATAAAATTAGATGATGATATAGTTAGAAACTCACAAGAAAATATAGAAACAATTGTTAAGTATGGGCAAAGAATAGGCAAAGCTAAATTGCTTACTAGGATAATTAATAAAATTATAAAATAAAAGGTATCATGTAAGTGATATCTTTTATTTAAATTCATCTTCTCTTTCTTTAAAAAAATTATAATATAATTTAATGTTAGAAAGTTCATTCCATTTTTTTACTTCAACTTTTTGTGAGTCTAAATCATATATTTTAGCATAATTTAAATTAAGTAAAAAAGGAGAATGAGTAGAAATTATAAATTGACAATTATAGAATCTTGCAGAATCTTCTATAAATTTTTTTAGTTTAATTTGATTTTCAGCAGATAAACTATTTTCTGGTTCATCTAATATATAAATACTATTTTCTTGAATTTCTTTTTCCCAGAATAATAATGCACTTTCTCCATTAGACTGTTCTATTATATTGTTATTTCCAAGTCTATCACGAACAAATTTTGATAATGTTTTATGCTTAGAATCATAACTATCTCTTATTTGTTCGTAATCATTAAAATTAGCACTTTTGCCATTAAATTTAATTTCGTTATACTCTTTACTTAGTCTTTCTTTTCTTCGATTAATATTAGAATTTATTGATCTAATATCTAGTAAATAATCAAATACATCATCACTAGTAATTATTTTTATTTCTTCTGGCTCTTCATAAGACATTTCATACTTACACATATTAACATATGAATTAAATATAGCTCCTTTTTCTAATTTTGATTTTCTTAATGAATTTAATTTTTCGGCAATAATATTAAGTAAAGTAGATTTACCAGATCCATTTCCTCCATAGAATATTGTTATATTATCAAATATAATTTTATCAAAATTTTTAATTGAAAATATCCCAACCGGATAATAACTATTAAATATTCTTCTTTTTTCTATATCATATACTAATGAATGTTCATTAATTTCATTAAGTAATGTAAATTCTTTTAAATAAACCATGATTATCACCTTTAGGATATTATACTATATATAACCCATTTTATAAATAAATTTCTTGATTTAAATTTATATTAATGATATTATTACTTATAGTGTAGAGGGAGAGTATTATGGGACAAGTACAAAGAACTAGAAAAGATATAGTAAAAATGTTATTAAAAAATAAAGAATTAGAAAATGCTGATGAAGAGCAATTAATGGAAATACTATTTAATGAACCAATTGCGATAGATGTAGATAAATATGTGTCTGATAACGAAACTTGGAAGGATAGGTTGGCTGATAAATTAACAGAAATATGTGGTAGTTGGGGATTTATTATATGGTTTATTATATTAATATCAATATGGATGGGAGCAAATATAATACTATTGAAAATGGATTATAAAGCATTTGATCCATATCCATTTATTTTACTTAATTTAGCTTTATCTACAATATCTGCTCTTCAAGCACCAGTGATTATGATGAGCCAAAATAGATCAGCTAAAAAAGATACATTAAGGGGTAAAAATGATTATAAAACTGATTTAAAAAGTGAATTAATACTTGAAGAGTTACATGATGAAATTAGAAAAGTAATATCTAATCAAAATAAAATAATTAGAATGTTAAATCAAGATGATGATAAATAAGTTTAATTAATGTAGGAATAATTGTTTTAATTATTCTTTTTTTATGTTATTATAATAGCCAAATAAAAGAGGGCTTTATGTATAATATAAAATATGATTTATATGATGATATAATCAAACTAATTATTAGTGGAAAGAGTATAGATGAAATAGTTAATATTTTATCATTTGATATAGGTTTTATTAAGAACACTATAAAGAAATTAAAATCTAATATAATTAATGAATCAAAAGAAGAGTTATTTTTTATAGTGCCTCAAATTAATAAATTGTTTAATAGTGATATTTCTTATCCCATTGATTATAGATTACTTAAATTAATTAATAATACTGATGAATATATTATGAGAATTTTAGGACTGAATTCTAAAGCATACTTAGTAGCACTTAAATCTCTTTATTTTAATATTTATGTATATGGTAGTAATGATGAAAAAAAATATCTTACTACAGTTAAAGATAAAATAAATAAGCTTAAGTATATTGATGATAGTAATAGAGTAACAAAAAACTTAATTATTAATCATGATAAATGTATTGTTTTAGCTAATGGTATGTTGCATACTTTAGATAGTGAATTTGGAAATTTATATAGTTTTAATAAAAGAAAATTTATAGTGATATCTGATACTCATTTTGGAAGTTTATTTGAAAATATGGGATATTTAGATAGTGTTTATGAATATGCTAGTAAAAATAATGTAGATTGTATAGTCCATACAGGCGATTTAATAGAAGGTTCTTATTCAAATTATTCTAGATGTAAGAATGAATATAAAAATTATATGGCACAAGTAGATCATGTTCTTAAAGATTATTGTTATGATAAAAAAATAAATAATTATATATTACTTGGTAATCATGATTTATACCCATTTATAGACTATGAAGTAGATATAAGTGAGTTATTATGCAGCAGATGTGATTTTATAGTACTAGGATATAAAGAAGCATATTTAAGTTTATTTGATGATTATATAACTTTAAAACATGATGTTTCCAAAATTAAAAATGTTCCGAAGAATCACTCAACATTGCTAAATTTCTCTGGACATTCTCATCAATATAGATGTACATATGATAGAAATAATATATATATAAAAGTACCTACTTTATCTGATGTATACAATAATAGAACATATGTAATTAATAAAGGATTTATAGTTGTTGATGTTAATGAAGATAATATTTGTATTGATTATATTGATACTTTTGGAAAATCTTTAAAATTAGAAAGAAGGTTAAAATAAAACTTGAATATTTTAAAATTCAAGTTTTATTTTGCATTTAATATCATTGGAATAATAATTGGTCTTCTTCCAGTTAACTCAATAACATAAGAGTTAATTTCTAATATTATTCTGTTTTTTAAATCTGTTAAACTAAAATTATCTTTTTGTAGTTCATTTAATGTAATTATATTAGTTTTAGTTTGTATCTTTTTTATTAAGTCTTGATTATCATTTACAACTACAAATCCACGAGTAGTAATATTTGGTTCAATTAACATTTTTTTATTTTTTATATCAATATTTAATATAACAATAAGTACACCATCAGTTGACATCATTTTTCTATCTTTAATAATGGAAATACCAGTTTCTCCAATTCTACTTCCATCTACATAAATATCATTAATTAATATACTTCCTTTTCTATATACTTCATTATCTTTCATAGCAAGTATATCTCCATTTTTATTAATAAAAGTATTTTCTTCTTTTATATCACATAATTGTGCTAATTCTGCATGTGATGATAACATTCTAAATTCACCATGCATAGGCATAAAATATTTAGGACGAATTAATCTTAATAATAGTTTTAATTCTTCTCTTCTTGCATGACCACTTGTATGAACATTTAAGTCACTAGCGTTTGTATATACCTTAGCTCCTTTTAAGTATAACTTATTTATAGTTCTATTTATTGACATTGAATTTCCAGGTATAGGTGATGATGAAAATATAACTGTATCATCTGGCATAAGTGTTATATTCTTATCAGTTCCATTAGCTATTCTAGATAAAGCAGCTAATGGTTCACCTTGACTACCAGTACAAAGTAAACATACTTTAGAAGGATCCATTTTATTAGCCTCATCACTTGTTATAAATATATCTTTATCTTTAATGTATCCACATTGAATTGCAATTTCGATATTATTATTCATACTTCTTCCAAAAGTAACTATTTTTCTATTGTTTTCTTTACAAGTTTCAACTATATGAGTAAGTCTATAAATATTACTTGCAAAAGTTGCTAATATTATTCTTGATTTTGTATTTTCTGCAAATATTTCAGATAATGCTTCATCAACAACGCTCTCACTATTTGAAAACCCTGGTAATAGTGCATTAGTAGAATCGCTTAATAATAATGTTACGCCTTCATTACCTAAAGCAGCCATTTTGCCCATATTTGCAACTGGACCAATTGGTGTAAAATCAAATTTAAAATCTCCAGTTTCAACAATAGTACCATTTACTGTTTTAATAGCAAGTCCAAAAGAATCCGGAATAGAGTGAGTAGTTGTAAAAAATTCAATATTAAAATGTTTAGTTTTAATATGTAAATCTTCATTTATTATAACAGTTTTAGGTAATGGTATATTTCTTTCTTCTAACTTATTCTTTATTAATTTACTTGCAACATTAGGTGTATATAAAACAGGTATATTAATATTTTGTAATAAAAAGGGTATACCACCAATATGATCTTCATGACCGTGTGTTATTATTAAGCCTTTTATTTTTTCTTGTCTATCTTTAAGTATACTATAATCAGCAAGAACATAATCAATACCCATTAAATCATCTTCTGGAAACATAACTCCACAATCTATAATAAATATTTCATCTTCATGCTGTATCATATACATATTTTTACCAACTTCACCTAAGCCACCTAAAGCACAGATTAAAGTTTCTCCGTTTTTACTATTCATATATATTCATTCCCTTTCAAAAAAGTAAAATTTGTAAATAGATTATATCAAAAAAAATCTTATTTGTCAAAATTACTTATATAATGTATAATATTTTTAGAAAGAAGTTGAAAAAATGAGTACTCTTACATATTATAACAATAATGCATATGAATATTTTAATACAACTAAAATGAATACTTTAAATAATTTATATTCCATTTTTTTAAATTATATACCTACTAAAGGTAAAATATTAGATTTTGGATGTGGTAGTGGAAGAGATTCAAAATATTTTAAAGATAAAGGTTATGATGTATATTTACTTGATGGTTCTATTAATCTTGCAAATATTGTTGAAGTTGAATTAGGACTAAAAGTAAAAGTTCAAGATTTTAATGATTTTGATGAAAAAGATAAATATGATGGAGTATGGGCGTGTGCTAGTTTACTTCATGTTAAAAAAGAAAATTTAAGTAATATCATTTTAAAATTAGTAAAAAGTATTCACGATGATGGTATACTTTATATAAGTATGAAAGATGGTGAGGGTGAAGAAATCGATAAGTTTGGAAGGTATTATAATTATGTAAGCGAAAAAGAAGTTGAAGATTTATTAAAACCATTAAATTTAAAAGTTTATAAATATCTTAAGACAAATCAGATTAAAGATGATGGTAAAAATATAATATGGCATAACTTCTTTATAAAAAAAATATTTTAGTGAAAGGATGATGAAGATGGGATTTTTTAGTAAAATTAAAAATATTTTTAATAAACAAGAAGAGTTAAAAGAAACTCTTGATGATAATATAGAAAAGGAAGAAGTAGCTGAAACAGAAAAATATGTAGAGGGACTTAGTAAATCAAGAGATAATTTTGTAAACAAATTATCTATTCTTGGTATTAAATATACTAAAATAAGTGATGATTTTTATGATGAACTAGAAGAAATATTAATTAGTGCTGATATTGGTGTTAATACTGTTATGGACTTTGTTGATAGATTAAAAAAACGTGTCAAGAGTGAAAATATTGAAGATTTCGAGTATTTAAAAGAAGTAATAGTTGATGAACTTTTTATGATTTATGTAGGAGATGATATATTATCATCTAAATTAAATCTTAAGGAAGATGAATTAAATGTAGTATTATTTGTTGGTGTTAATGGTGTTGGTAAAACTACTAGTATTGCAAAAATAGCAAATAAGTTTAAAAAAGAAAATAAAAAGATTATGTTAATTGCAGGAGATACTTTTAGAGCAGGCGCTGTAAATCAATTAAAAGAATGGGCTGATAGGATAGGAGTAACTTTTTTTGGTGATGATAGAACAGATCCATCTGCTGTTATTTATGATGGTCTTAATAAAGCAAAAAGTGAAAATTATGATTTAGTGCTTATAGATACAGCTGGTAGGCTTCAAAATAAATCTAATCTTATGAAAGAATTAGATAAAATGAATAGAGTAATTGGTGACATAGTACCAAATAATCCAGTTGAAACATTACTTGTAATTGATGCAACTACTGGTCAAAATGGTATTAGTCAAGCAAAGAGTTTTAAAGAAATTACTAATGTTACAGGAATAGTACTTACTAAATTAGATGGAAGTGCTAAAGGGGGTATAGTATTAGCAATCAAAGAACTTGTTGATATCCCAGTAAAATTTGTTGGTCTTGGTGAAAAAGAGACAGATATGATACCATTTGATATTGAAAAGTATATATATGGTTTATTTAAGGAGTTTTAATGAAAGAAAGAGAATATATAGAAAATTTATATGAAGCATATAAAGAGTTATTAACAAATAGAGAAAGAGATTATTTTGAAAATTATTATTTTGAAGATTATAATTTACAAGAAATAGCTGATAACAATGAAGTTAGTAAGTCATATGTAGGTAAATTTATAAATGCAATTGAAGAAAAACTTAATCATTATGAAGAAGTGTTAAAGTTATATGAGAAGACATCAAAAATAAGGAATATCGTAAAATATATAGATGATATAGAAACAAGAATAAAAATAGAAGAAATTCTAGATAAATAAGAAAATATATAGTATAATTATATTGAATATGGGGTGAAATATATGAAGTGGGGACTTAGAGCAGAATTATTTTTTATATTAATATTTATTATTTGTTTATTAATAGCAACGATTGGGTTTAATAAACTTGGAATTTTAGGTGAAGAGGGAGCATTTGATGGTAATCAAAATAGACATTCTTATAATGAATTAGAAATAATTGTATCATCTGGAGCATTAAAGTATTATGAAGATAGATATCAAGGGACTACTGATACTATGACTATAAAGACAAGTTTGCTTATATCAAATGGGTATATTTCAAATTTATATGATGAAAAGGGAAGGCAATGTAGTGGATATGCTAGAATTGTTAATAATAGTACAAGTGTTGCATATATAAAGTGTCCAACCTATAAAACAAATGGATATGATAGCAAGTATGAGTAAAAAGATATTTGTTCTTTGGGGATTTATAGTAATAGGAATACTACTTACTGTCCTTTTAATTGGAATTAATGAAAAAGATTTAAATTATATGAAATTTGAGTATACATTAAAATTAGCAGGAAGAGCATATATTAAAGATAATAATATAAAGACTAAAATAAATGAATCATATGTTATATTTAATGATGATTTAAAAAATAAAAATTATATTAATAAAGAAGATTTAGATAAATATTGTATAAATAAAGTGACTTATTATAACGGAATAATTTTTGATAAATATATTATATCAAGAGAATGTGAAATAGATAAAGAATAATGTTTTAATTATTATTCTTTTTTAGTATAATATAGTTAGAGAGGAGTATATGTATGATTATAGTTTTATTAGTTATTATAATACTTATATTAATTAAAAGTATTGTACAAATTGATGAGTTTGAAAGGGGTATTAAGTTTACACAAGGTAAATTTAGTGAAATAATGGAACCTGGTTGGAAAATTGTTTTACCTATAATTCAATCTTATAAAAAAGTAGATATTAGAACAAAAGCAGTAGATGTACCAGAACAAGATGCGATTACTAAGGATAATGTATCAGTAAGAATAAATGCTGTTATTTACTACAAGATATTTGATGCTAGTAAAGCAATCTTATCAGTTGAAAATTTCTATTATGCTGTAAGCCAACTTGCTCAAACTACAATGAGAAATGCTGTTGGTTCAGTTTCTTTAGATGAATTACTTGCAGAAAGAGAAAAACTATCAGAGTCAATTTGTAAAATTATTGATGATGCTACAGATCCTTGGGGAATTAAAGTTGAAAATGTTGAATTAAAGGATATTCAATTACCAGAGGATATGAAGAGAGTAATTGCTAAAGTAGCAGAGGCTGAAAGAGAAAAACTAGCAGTTATTACTAAAGCTAAAGGTGAAGTCGAAGCATCTAAAAATTTAGCTGAAGCAGCAAAAACTATGGCTAGTACACCAGGAGCATTACATTTAAGAACATTATCTACTATTAATGATGTAAGTAGTGATCAATCAAATACTTTAATATTCTGTATCCCAATTGAAATGCTTGAATCTTTTAAAGCGGGAAGTGGGCAAATAGCAACTAAAGTAATTGAAAATGTTAAAAATAATACTAATAAGTAATTTAAAAACAGTAAATTTTACTGTTTTTTTACAGGATAAAAATTACAAAAGTAAGTACAATTATAATATATTAACTTTTGTTTTTCTTTTAATAAAAATATGATAAAATATAATAAAAGAAAGAAGGAAATAATATGCAAAAAATCGAGCCAAGAACATTACCTGGATTTATGGAATTATATCCACATGAACAAGTTGAATTTGATAGAATTAAAAATATCATAATTGATACATATAAACAATATGGTTTTTATCCACTTGATACTCCAGTAATAGAACATTCAGATGTATTACTTGCTAAAGCCGGTGGAGAAACAGAAAAACAAATATATAGATTTAATAAAGCAGATAATGATTTATCACTAAGATTCGATTTAACTGTACCACTTGCTAAATATGTTGCTAAAAGATATAATGAGCTTGCATTTCCATTTAAAAGATATCAAATTGGAAAAGTATTTAGAGGTGAAAGACCACAAAAAGGAAGATTTAGAGAATTTTATCAATGTGATATAGATGTTATTGGTGATGAGGAGTTATCTATAAAATATGATTGTGAAGTATTAAATATAATTTATGATATATTTAGAAAACTTAATATAGGTGATTTTATTATTCAAATAAATAATAGAAAGATATTATCTGGATTCTTTAGTAGTTTGAATTTAGAAGATAAAGTGACAGAAATATTAAGATTAATAGATAAAATTGATAAAATTGGAGTTTCAGAAGTAAAAAATGAATTAAAGAATCTTAATATATCAGATAATCAAATCAATAAAATAATAGAATTTATCAATATAAGTGGTTCTAATCAAGAAAAGATAGATAAATTAAAGTCATTAAATATTGATAATGATAAGTTTATTAAAGGTATTGAAGAATTAGAAAATGTCATTAATGATTTAAGAGCAAGAAGAGTATCTAGTGAAAATTATCAAATTACTTTAACAATTGCAAGAGGTCTTGATTATTATACTGGTAGTGTATTTGAAACTAAATTAAAAAATTATCCTAATATTGGAAGTGTTTGTTCTGGTGGTAGATATGAAAATTTAGCAGAATATTATACTGATAAAAAATTACCTGGTGTTGGTATGTCAATTGGATTGACTAGATTATTTTATCAATTGGTTGAAGCAAATATAATTAAAACTGATAAGTGCAGTTCATCAGAAATTATGATTCTACCAATGTGTAATAATTATGAATATATATATGAAATACAAGATATGCTACTTAATATGGGAATTAGTGTTAATATTTGTTATCTTGAAAAAGGATTAAAGCAAAAAATGAAATATGCTAATAAATTATTAACTAAATATGTTTTAATAATTGGTGATGATGAAATAGAAAAAGATACTGTAATACTTAAAAATATGTATGAAGGAATTCAATTTGAAATACCAAGAAATGACTTAAATAATATTAAAGAAGTTTATTTACAAGAATAAGAAGTGATAATCAAAAAAAGTATTAATTGACAAATCATACCTATAACAAGTATAATAAACAATGTAAATCGTTGAAGTGGAGAAGTAATATATAGATATTTTAAAGAGAGTTAGTGGCTGGTGTAAACTAATAAATTATATATATGAATAACACCATTGAGTAGAATATTGAAAAAAGAAGTAAATATTCTCGGTTAATAGCCGTTATAAAAAAGTAAGATAATAATAGGATGGTACCGTGCGTTAGCACTCCTTATACCATTCTTTTTTTATTTTTATTAAAAGGAGGAATAGAAAATGGATGTAAAAGATTTATTTAAAGAAATTAAAAAATTTGAAGGTAAAGTTGTAACTTTAGAAGGATGGGTTCGTAATAATAGAAATCAATCTAATTTTGGTTTTATTGATTTTAATGATGGAACCTATTTTCAAAGTTTACAGTTGGTATATGATAAAGAGTTATCAGATTTTGATAGAATTAGCAAGATTCATATTGGTAGTGCAATAAGAGTAAAAGGAACAATAATTAAATCACAAGGTAGTGGTCAAACTCATGAACTTAAAGTATCTTCTATTGAGGTGTTAGGTGATTGTCCTATAGATTATCCAATTCAACCAAAGAGACATACAAGAGAATTTTTAAGAGAAGTTGCTTATTTAAGACCAAGAACTAATCTTTTTAATGCAGTATTTAGAGTTCGTAGTGTAGCAGCTCAAGCAATACATGAATATTTTCAAAGCAATAATTATATATATTTTCATAGTCCAATAATTACAGGAGCAGATTGTGAAGGTAGTGGACAAATGTTTAATATTACTACTTTTGATATGAATAATTTACCACTAACAGAAGATAAAAAGGTTGATTATAAAAGAGATTTATTTGGTAAACAAGCATATATTACTGGTTCTGGTCAACTTCATGGTGAAACATATGCGATGGCATATAAGAAAATTTACACATTTGGACCAACTATGAGAACAGAAAAGTCTAATACTAAAACACATGCTAATGAATTTTGGATGATTGAACCGGAGGTAGCATTTTGCGATCTTGAAGGGATTATGGACATTGAAGAAGAAATGCTTAAATATATAGTTAAATATGTTATGGATAAATGTCCTTTAGAAATAGATTTTTTTGATAAATTTGTTGAAAAGGGATTAAAAGAAAAATTAAATAAAGTAATTAAATCATCTTTTGTTAGAATTACTCATAAAGAGGCAATTACATTATTAAAAGAAGCTAAAGTTGATTTCGAATTTACTCCTGAATATGGACAAGATATAGCTAAAGAGCATGAAAAATATATTACAGAATACTATAATGGTCCAGTATTTATAACTAACTGGCCAAAGGATATAAAAGCATTTTATATGAAACTTAATGATGATAATGAAACAGTCGCAGCAGTAGACTTAGAAGTACCTGGTTCTGGAGAACTTATGGGTGGAAGTCAAAGAGAAGATGATTATGATAAGTTAGTTAAGAGAATGAAAGAGATGGGAATTTCCGAAGATAATTTAAAGTGGTATACTAACCTTAGAAGATTTGGAGGATGTTATCATTCAGGATTTGGTCTTGGTTTTGAAAGATTAATAATGTACTTAACTGGAATAGAAAATATAAGAGATGTAATACCTTATCCAAGAACACCAAATAACTGCGACTACTAGAAGGAGGAAAAATGAAAACAAATAGATATCGCACAATTATGATTAGTGACATAACAAACGATATGATAGGTAAAACTATAGTGGTTAGTGGATGGGTTCAAAACATAAGAGATCATGGAGGAGTATTATTTTTAGACCTAAGAGATACAAGTGGAGTATTACAAACTGTATCAAATGATGATGCAATGTTTAAAGGACTAGCCAAAGAATCAGTTATAAGATTAGAAGGAACACTTAGAAAAAGAAGCATAGATACAATAAATGAAAAATTAAAAAGTGGAGAAGTAGAACTACTAGTAAGCAAGTTAGATATTTTAGGTGAATCACTACATGAACTACCCTTTGAAATAAGAGAAAGTAAAAGTGTAAGTGAAGAAATAAGACTTAAATATAGATACTTGGATATGAGAAATGAAAAGGTAAAAGATAATATCTTACTTAGAAGTGAAATACTTCATTATTTAAGAAATAAAATGTATGATTTAAGTTTTACTGAAGTACAAACACCAATATTAACAGCATCCAGTCCAGAAGGGGCAAGAGACTTTGTAGTGCCAAGTAGAAACTTTAAGGGTAAGTTCTATGCACTTCCTCAAGCTCCACAAATATATAAAGAATTATTAATGGTTGGTGGGATAGGTAAATATTTTCAAGTGGCTCCATGCTTTAGAGATGAAGATGCAAGGAGTGATAGAACACTTGAATTCTACCAGTTAGATTTAGAAATGAGTTATGTAGAAGAAGAGGAAATATTAGAACTAGGAGAAGAATTATTTTATGATATATTCTCTAAATACTCTAATAAAAAAGTTTCACCAAAGCCATTTAGAAGAATCAGTTTTATAGATTCAATGGAAATGTATGGAACAGATAAACCAGATTTAAGAAATCCACTTATTATCAAAGATATAAGCGATATATTAAAAGATACTACTTTTGGACCATTTAAAAATTCAACAATAAAAGCAATAGTAGTGGATGATATTGGAGAAAAATCAAACTCATGGTTCAATGAAGTTGTTGATTATGCTAGTAGTATAGGTATGCCAGGAATAGGCTATCTAACACTAACAAAAGAAAGAATATTTAAAGGGCCAATTGATAAATTCTTAACAGATACTCAAAGAGAAGACTTAATAAAATACTTAGATATGAAAGAAAATAGTGTAGTATTTTTTATAGCTAACAAAGTATTAAAAGTTGCTCAAAAGTTTGCTGGACTTATAAGAATAGAACTAGGAAGAAAATTAGATTTAATAGATAAAGATAAA
>JBJEED010000014.1:0-3745 GCA_051872765.1 Bacilli bacterium
TTGATAATACAGTTACTGGAATAAATATTTCAAACTACATTTAATTACAACAAACATGTAATAACTTTTAACATGCAGATTTTACCATTAACTCTTTACTCTAATTCGTATTTGTTAAAATAATACATATAAATTATCCCATAATTTATATCAGATAAAATGATAATTTATCATTAATTAATAAATTATAATATTTAATAACTTTGTTAAATTCACAATGTTTTAAAGTATTAAAAAACACCTATTTCTAGGCATTTCTTATCAATTATGGTGTCTTCGACACGATTCGAACGTGCGACCGACGGCTTAGAAGGCCGTTGCTCTATCCAGCTGAGCTACGAAGACAAAATCAACTTGTTACTTGATAAGTATACACTAAAATATTTGTATTTTCAAGTATTTTATTGATTTTGTTTTATTTTTATTACTTTTTATTATATTATTTAGTTATTTTTTTACTACATTACATATATTTTTCTCATCTTTTGTATTAAACACAACTTCCTTTACATCATAATTTTCAAATATAGATTCAGATATAACATATTTAACTTCTTCTAAAATAGTATTATTATTTATATCATTAAAAATGTAATTATTGAATACTAAACTTATTTTATCATCTAATATATCATATTTTTCAAGAATAACATTTTCACTTACAAAACCATTTAAATTATTTTGTGAATTAACTCCACTTTTAAGTTCTTCTATAATTATATCTATTTTTTCATCTGTTTTATTAGTAATTTTTGTAACGGGTACATAATAAGAATAATTATCTAAAGTTTTAGTAAATATAATAGTTGTTTTATTTATATTATTAAAACTATCTATATCATATTCTTTATTTATCCCTATTTCTTTAGTAAGTGGATATGGAATACTTTTTTTAGAATTAGGTAAATAATCTAGTTTTTTATTTTCAACTGTTATATATATATTATTTATACCATTAATTTCAGTTAATGTATAAACAATAGATTCAATCATTTCTTCTTCTAAATATTTTGAGACTTCTAATATTTCTTTACTAAAATCAAGATATACATTATCTTTGTCAACTTTCAGACTATTTAATTTAGTATTTTTAGGTATTAAAGAATAAAATTTTTCATATCCTACTAATCCGTAAGTCAATATATTTATTTTATTCCTAATTGCATCTTCTATAGTAGTTTTATCATAATAACTTACTACTCTTGAAACATAATTATCTTCATCTAATAAATATACAATATTTTCTATCTTATTTTCTGTATTTTCATTATTTATAGGTGTAATTTCATTATTAGGTATTGGAATTAAATAAAACATTAATAACAAAAATAAACACATAGTAGTAACGGTAATTTTATTAACAGCATATTTTTTTATCATATTCATCATTAAATTATATTCAATATAAAAAATAAAATGACTATAAAGTCACTTTATAATTCAATTTCACCTAATTTTATTAATTCTATTACCGCACCTGCTCTACCCTTACAGCCTAATTTTTGCATAGCATTAGAGACATGATTTCTTACTGTCTTTTCACTAATATTTAATATTTGTGCAATTTCCTTTGTTGATTTATTATTTACAAGCAAAACAAATACATCTCTTTCTCTATTTGTTAATATATTTCCAGACATAAGCACCTTCTTTCTAGCACACTTCTAAAATAATTTATGTATTTAAAGAATATGAGTGAAAGAAATAAGCCCAGTTTATTCAAATTTAATAGTAATATTCTTTTTATCTTCAAACTCTTCTTGTATACTTCTCATAATATTATTAGCAATATCGCTATCATGATTATTAGAAGAAATAGTCACTTTTATATTATCATTATTAATTTCTACATAAGAATTAATTTTATAATTTTCTAATAATTTATCTTCAAGATATGTTTCCTTACCCTTAGCTAGATTTAATACTTGCAATTCTTCAAATGCAGTATTTTTTTCTTCTGATGTAGATGAAGAAGAAATAATTTTATTTTGTAATTCACTCATAACACTACTAATTTCTTCGTTTCTCTCTACTCTTAAAGCAATAAGTTTATTATTTTCACTAACATCAACATCAATATTCTTACTTACATTTTCTGTAGTATTAGAACTGAAGATTTCACTAGGTAAAGTAATATAATAAACACCTAATATTAATATTAAAGAAAATAATGTTAAAAACCATAAATTTTGTTTATTCATATTTTCCTCCTCAATATATCTTATTTCTAATATATTTTTTTATGCAAAAGAAAAAGGAGAAAATTCTCCTAGAAGTAAACTGCTAAACATTTTTCTACACACATTTTAACATCTCTATCTGTAAATGGTTTTGCTAATATATCAATAATTGGATAGCTTCTTGCTCTTTCTATTGATTCTGTATCTTCAGCTCCACTAATTACTGCGACTGGAGTTTTAACAAAAATACCATTTTCTCTAAAATTATCTAAAACTTGAAATCCATCAACATTTGGCATATATAAATCAACTAAACATGTTTTAATTTTTGGTCTAATATTTGGATCATTTGCCATTTCAATTCCCTTTGAACCATCGTTAGCAACCAAAACATCATAATTTGCACTAAATATTTTTTTAACAAAATTAGCAACTAAATTTGAATCATCAATGATTAATATGATGCCCTGCTTTACCCCTGGAACAGTCATTGTTTGTGCCGCAGCTGCTTGATTTATAGCAGATAAACTTTGATCCATTATATTATTCATATTATCTGACGGAAAAAATTGTATTGATCCTGACTCACTTGTTTGAATAATTAGCTCTGCTGGTTTTACATAATTTTGTTCTGCAGGCATAAGTGGTACTTGAGGAGCTACTGGTTGTCCTGTTGGTGCAACTGAAGCTTGAGGAGTCACTGGCTGTCCTGTTGGTGCAACTGAAGCTTGAGGAGTCACTGGCTGTCCTGCTGGTGCAACTGAAACTTGAGGGGCTACCGGTTGTCCTGCTGGTGCAACTGGAGCTTGAGGGGCTACTGGCTGACCTGCTGATGCAACTGAAGCTTGAGGGGCTACCGGTTGTCCTGCTGGTGCAACTGGAGCTTGAGGAGTCACTGGCTGACCTGCTGGTGCAACTGAAGCTTGAGGGGCTACCGGTTGTCCTACTGGTGCAGCTGGAGTTTGAGGAGCTACTGCTGTTGCAACTAAACCTGGAAAACTTGTAGTTAGCGGTCTACCTAAATAAGTCTCTGCTAAATTAATTACTCTTTTAGCTTCTTCTAATATTTTAGGATGATTTTCATTAACATATGCACTATCACCCGCTTTACTTTTCATTTCTGATTCATAAGCCATATCGCCTAAAGTCATAAATCCTAAATATCTAGCATCACTCTTCAATGCATGAACTTCAATTGCATAGTTTGGCATATCATTTGCTATCCTATGTTTTTCTAAATTAGCAAGTTTTTCTTGAGACATATCTAAAAAATCTGTTAATGTCTCATCATACATTTCCATATCTCCAAAAAGTTCCAAACTTTGTTGAACATTTACTCCATTATTAGTTAATATAGTGACATCTTTCATAATAATTCCTCCATTACTATCTATTGTTCATTATAACACAAAAAATTAACAAATTAAATATCAATTATGTTATTTATCTTCTACTATTAAGTATATCATAGTAAAAATTAAAAGCAAGAAAAAAAATATTAGTTTAAAATAAATATGATTAATTTATGATAATGTCTTAAGTGTTAACTTTTGAAAATGTCTCAA
>JBJEED010000015.1:0-19294 GCA_051872765.1 Bacilli bacterium
ATTTTAACATGGTCTTTCTTTTTTTATGCAATCCCAATTCTATTTTACTCTATCATGTAATGTGAAAAATTGACTTTTTTGGGGTTTTATGGTATAATATGCGCATTATTAAGAGGGGGAATAAGAATGTTAGATGATTGTTACAATAAAGTTTTGTTAAAAAATAATGAAATTATATATTGCAATAATGATAAAATAATAAAAAATAAATACGACTATGATTCTGTATATTATAAATCATATGGTAATATTTCAAATGTTGATGATCCCGCTTATACTTCGGTTAGTGGTTTTGATTTAATGTCGATATATAATAATTTATCTTCATTTTTAAGTGCTGATGAAATTATGCGCATAAAAAGAATTTATCAAGCATCAATAGATTTAGGTCTAAATATTACGGCTAATGATATTTATATGCTTGCGCAAAAGATTATTTTAGAAAGAAGCAATTTATCAGCAGACAAATATCAAGAACAAATAAATATAAGTCAAAAGGAAGAAGAAAAAAGATTAGAGCGTGAAAGATTAGAAAAAGAAAGACTAGAACGTGAAAGGTTAGAAAAAGAAAGACTAGAACGTGAAAGATTAGAAAAAGAAGCTAAAGTCAAGAAGATAATTGATAGTTTTTTACAAGATATTACTAATAAGCAAGCAAATGATAATTTTAGAGGTTGGGTATTACCTAATGGATTACTTATGAGTCAATATAATGAAACTAAAGAAACTTATTCAGGATATTATCCATCTAGACAAGATCATAGTTCATTAGTATCAACATTTATTTCTGGCGTTGAAGAATATGATAAGGAAGCATATGAAGCAATAAATGCATTATATGAAACATATAAACAAAATTATGGAATTGATACTAATATGCTTGAATCATTTGCAGTAGAAAGATTAGGATGGATGCAAGTATCAGTATGTGGAACTAAGACTATTGCATATAGGGCAGAAAGATGGCAGGATAGAATTTTAAGACCTTTCTTTGTGGATTATGGTTTTAGATATGATATTAATGATAATGGAAGAAGCTATGAAAGGGAATTTGCTCACCTTTATGATCATATGGATGAAATTATGCAATTAGGTTTACAAAAAAAGTATTCTAGAGTTTTAAAACAATAAAAAAAGAAGTGTTTTTAAAATTTATGGCGTATATATTTAATGGAGGGCGAAATTATGACTTTGATATCTCAAGAACTAATTAATGAAATTAAGTCTAAAAATGATATAGTCGATGTAATTAGTAGTTACATTAGTCTTGATGAAAAGAATAAAGCATTATGTCCTTTTCATAATGATCATTCGCCATCATTTAGTGTAAATAGTGATAAACAAATATATAAGTGCTTTAGCTGTGGTGAGAGTGGTAATGTAATTACATTTGTACAAAAATTTAATTCTATATCATTTCAAGAAGCGCTAAAATTACTTGCTGATAGAGCCGGTATCAATTTAAATATAGACACTCCTAAAAAGGTAAGTGCTTATGAAAAATATTATGATATTACTAATACAGCATTAAAATATTTTAAAAATAATTTAATGTCAACTAATGGAAAAGATGCTCTTGAATATCTAAAAGAAAGAGGACTTAATAAAGAATTAATAAATGAATTTAATATTGGTCTTTCAACAAATAATAAATTATCAAGTATTTTAGAAAAAAAATATTCATTAAAAGATATTATAGATACAGATTTATCTAAAGAAATTAATGGTAAAATATATGATACATTTCAAAGTAGAATAATATTTCCAATATTAGATGAAAATAATAATGTAGTAGCATTTTCGGGTAGAAAATATTTAATAGATGAAATAAAAGATGATAGAGTACCTAAATATGTTAATTCTAGAGAAACTATTATATTTAATAAAAGTAAAATACTTTATAATTTAAATAATGCTTTAATACATATAAAAAAACAAAAAGAGATAATAATAACCGAAGGATTTATGGATACGATTAGAATGTCATCTATAGGTTATAAGAATGTAGTAGCGTTAATGGGAACTGCATTTACTAAAGAACATTTAGATAAAATTATTAAATACAAATGTAGAGTAGTGCTAAATCTTGATCAAGATAGTGCTGGTAAATTAGCTACGATATCTGTTGGTGAAGAACTTTTAAAAAATAATATAGAAGTATCTGTAATAGTTTTTGATGATTATAAAGATAGTGATGAATTTATTGTTAATAAAGGAAAAGATGCTTTTGATATAGCATACAACAATAGAATATCTTTTATAGATTTTAAACTTAATTATTTAAAATCTACTAGAAATATGAGTGATTCAGTTGAAATTAGTAAATATATAAATGAAGCTATTGAATCATTAAATAAATTAGATGATGATATATTAAAAGAGTTAAAAGTAAAAGAATTATCTAATGAATTTGGTATTAATGAATCTGTAATTAAAAGTAAATTAAAAGATGCAGTAAAAATAAAAAAACAAACAGAAGATAATAAAGTAAAGAAACGATATAATAAATATGATATAAGTGAAATTAGAATATTATATTTAATGTTACATTATGATGATGTTATACTTATATTTGAAAATACTCTTGGTTATTTAATACATGATAACATGTCATCTTTGGCATATAAAATAATAGAATTTAGAAATGATTATGGATACTTTGATTATAGTGATTTTATTGACTATATCAGTAATTATGATATACTAAATGAGACTTTAAAAGAAGTGAACAAATATCATAATAGTGATACATATACAGAAGATGAATTAGATTCATATATAAATACTATAAAAGAATATTCAGTAAAAAAGAGAATAGAAGCTCTTAAAAAAGAAATGAAAGAGACTTTAGATATTAATAAAAAAATAGAAATAGCAGAAAAAATAGAAAATATAAATAAGGAAGTGTTAAAATGGTAGAAGAAGTTAAAACATTTGATGAAAGGATTAATGAGTTAGTAGTACTTGGAAAAAAACAAGGTTTTCTAACTTATGAGCAAATTGCAAAAAAAACATTAGATTTGGATCTAGATAGTAATGCACTAGATGATTTATATAATGTTCTTACTGAAAATAAAATTGAAGTAAGAGCAGAAGATGAAGAAGATGGTGGGGTTAATATTGATTTAAAAAATGAAATAATCATTGATGATGTGCCTGATGAAAGTAAGGACATGAGTGTTAATGATAATGTAAGAATGTATTTAAAAGAAATAGGTAAAATAAGTCTTCTTACATTAGAAGAAGAACAAGAACTATCAAGAAGAGTTGCACAAGGAGATGAACATGCTAAGAATGTTTTAGCTGAATCTAACTTACGTTTAGTTGTTTCTATTGCTAAGAGATATGTTGGTAGAGGTTTACTATTCTTAGATTTAATTCAAGAAGGTAATATTGGACTTATGAAGGCTGTTGAAAAATTTGATTATGATAAGGGATATAAATTTTCAACTTATGCAACTTGGTGGATTAGACAAGCTATTACAAGAGCACTAGCAGATCAAGCAAGAACAATAAGGGTTCCAGTTCATATGGTTGAAACTATCAATAAAATGGCTAGAATAGAAAGACAAATGACTTTAGAATTAAATAGAGAACCAACAGATGCTGAACTTTCTAAAAAAATGGGATTATCTGTTGAGAAAATTGCTGAAATTAGAAAGATTAGTCAAGATCCAGTTTCATTAGAAACACCAGTTGGTGAAGAGGATGATTCTCATTTAGGAGATTTTCTTGCTGATGAGAGAACTATGTCACCAGAAGACTTTGCAACATATGAAATATTAAAAGATGAACTTCGTGAAGTATTAGATACCCTAACTGTTCGTGAAAAAGAAGTTTTAGAACTTAGATTTGGATTATTTGATGGTTCTAGTCATACATTAGAAGAAGTTGGAAAACAATTTAAAGTTACTCGTGAGAGAATTAGACAAATAGAGGCAAAAGCTCTTAGAAAATTAAGACACCCATCTAGAGCAAAAAAATTAAAAGATTTCTTAATTGAATAGAATAGCTTCTATATATTCATTTATAGATGCTAGTGATAAGGTTGTTGATGTAGGGTGTGATCAAGCTAAACTTAGTTTAATGTTAGCAAAAAGAGGACAATATTCAATCGCATCTGATGTAAGTGTTAATGTTATTGATAGAGCAAAACATGATATAGGAAATAATAAATATATAAGTCTTAGAGTATCAGATGGACTTGCAAATATAAAAGAAAACGAAGCAGATACATTAGTACTTTCTGGAATGGGAACTCATACTATACTTAAAATACTAAAAAATACTAATTTAAGATTTAAGAAGATAATTACTATATCAAATAATTATCATGATATACTAAGAGAAAATATGTTAGATTTAAACTATATAGTAGATAGTGAATTAATAATATTTGAAAATAATAAATATTATAATTTAATTGTATTTAAAGAAGGAACTACAAAGTATAGTGAAAGTGAAATAGTATTTGGATTAAATCATAAAGATAAAGACTTATATATAAAATATTTAGATTTTTTATATAATAAATATTTAGATATTAACAAAAAAGCAAATTCTAAAAATAAAAAAATTAATAAATATTTAAAACTTATAGATAAAATAAAGAGTAATTTATAGAATAATTTTTTTAATAATAAGCATAATATATACTGGTGAAGAAGTATGCTTATGAACAATGTATTTAGTAAGAAAAATAAATTACTTTATAAAATGAAATTTATTAATACTAGAAATATGGAGTATAAATCTCTTGATAATAAAGAAAATGATAGAATTGAAAAGTATAGTGATAAGAAGAAATGAGTAAATACAATTTTGTGTATTTGCTCATTTTTAGTATTAACTAAAAATATTTCACATTTAAATATTTTTTTGCTATAATAATTACGAAATAGAAAGAAGGAATTATTAATGAAAATATTAAGTGTTAATGCTGGTAGTTCATCTTTAAAGTTTACTATGTTTGAAATGCCAGAAGAAAAAGTAATTATTAGTGGTACTTTTGAAAAAATAGGTTTACCAGATAGTTTTTATACTATTAAATATAATGGGGAAAAACACAGAAATGAAGTAGTAATGAAAGATCATACTTCATCTGTTAAAATCTTATTAGATGAACTTATTAATTATAAAGTAATTAAATCATATGATGAGATTGAAGGAGTTGGACATAGACTTGTTCATGGTGGGGATAAATATACTCAAAGTGTATTAATAACTGAAGATGTTATTGACACAGTTAATAAGTTAATTCCATTAGCGCCTCTTCATAATCCCGCTAATTTAATTGGTGTATCTAGTTTTAAAGAAGTTTTAAAAGATACTCCAATGGTAGCTGTATTTGATACTGCTTTTCATCAAACTATGGAAAAAGAACAATACTTATATGCAGTACCTTATGAATGGTATACAAATCACGGTGTAAGAAAATATGGTTTTCATGGTACATCTCATAGATTTATTGCTAGTGAAATGAGTAAGATGTTTGGCGAAAATACTAAGATAATTAGTTGTCATATTGGTAATGGAGCATCTTTATGTGCAATTAAGAACGGAAAATGTATTGATACATCTATGGGATTTACTCCTCTTGCTGGTGTAGTTATGGGAAGTAGAAGTGGAGATATAGACACAGGACTTATTCCATATGTTATGAGTAAAACTAAAAAATCATTTGAAGATGTTATGAATGATTTAAATAAAAAAAGTGGTATGCTTGCTTTAAGTGGAATTTCTAGTGATTTAAGAGATGTTGAAGAAGGATATTTAAGTGGAGATGCTAGATGCAAAACTGCAATGGATATATATTCTGATAAAATTGCTGATTATATTTCAATCTATAATACAGAATTACAAGGAGCAGAATATATTGTATTTACTGCTGGTGTTGGTGAAAATAGTAGTGTAGTTCGTAAAATGGTTATTGATAGATTTGCATTTTTAGGGGTAAAACTAGATGAAGAAAAAAACAATACAAGAGGAATTAACGGAATTATTAGTACAGAAGATTCAACTATCAAAGTAGTTGTATTATCAACTGATGAAGAAGTTATGATAGCAAGAGATACTTACGAACTAATTAATAAATAGAAAAGAGAGTAAGATGAATAATATTTATAAAACTATATATAATGAAATAAAAAAATATAAAAAAATATATATAGCTAGACATATCGGACCAGATCCGGATTCTTATGGTAGTCAACTTGGTCTTAGAGAATCTATTAAATTAACATTTCCAAATAAGGAAGTATATGCAGTTGGTACATCTGTATCAAGATTTAAATTTATGGGAAAATTAGATAAAATAACTACATATGATTATGAAGAAGCATTATTAATAGTTGTAGATACTCCAGATAAAAGAAGAGTTGATATTGAAAATTTTGAATTATTTAAAAATATTATTAAAATAGATCATCATCCAAAAGTAGATACATTTGGAACTATTGAATATATAAAAGAAGATGCAAGTTCAGCATCAGAATTAGTATTAAAAGTAATAGAAAATACGAAATTAAAAAATAGTACTGAAATTGCAACTAATTTATATGCAGGAATTGTTAGTGATACGAATAGATTCTTATTTAATACTACATCTGAAACATTTAGTTTAGTAAGTAATTTAATAAAAAAATATAAATTAGATATAGAAAAAATATATAGAGGAGTATATAGTAAACCATTAAGTGAAGTGAGACTTATGGGACATATAGCATCTACAATAAAAGTAGATAAATATGGTTTTGCATATGCTGAAGTGGATAATGATATATTATCTTCTATAGGTGCTGATAATAGTGCTCCATCTAATATGATAAATGATTTTAATAATATAAATGAAGTATTGGTATGGGCATTTATTACAAGAGATGAAAAGAATGATTTATATAGAGTTAATATAAGGAGTAGAGGTCCAGTAATAAATGAAATTGCATCTAAATATAATGGTGGTGGTCATAAGTATGCTAGTGGTGTTAGGACTTCATCAAGAGAAGTAATTGATGATTTGTTAAAAGAATTATCAAAAGTATGTATGGATTATAAAAAAGAAAGTGAGTGATTTTAATATGGAAGTAACTAGTGTAGATGAACCAATAATTGCAGTTAGATTATCTCAATATCCAGAAGATAAGAAAAGTGAATTATTAATTCTTGGTAGAAGTAATGTTGGTAAGAGTAGTTTCATTAATACTATTATTAATAGAAAAAATCTCGCTAGAACTAGTGCTAAACCAGGAAAGACACAAACAATAAATTTCTATTTAGTAAATAAACAATTTTATATAGTAGATGTTCCTGGATATGGATATGCCGCTACTAGTAAAGCACAAATTAAAAAATTTGGTGTTATGATAGAAGAATATTTAAAACAAAGACCATATTTAAAGCATGTTTTCTTACTTGTAGATTATAGACATAAACCAACAGCAGATGATATTTTGATGTACAAATTTCTTAAATACTATAATTTACCAGTTACAATAGTATGTACTAAATATGATAAGGTTAATAGATCATTAAGAGCTAAACAAGATGATTTAATAAAAAAAACTATAAATCCATCGTTGGGCGATGAAATAGTTAATTTCTCAAGTATTACTAAAATAGGTAAAGATAGAATTTATGAGATAATAGAAAAAGTCATATAGTATTTATATTATTATTTGAATAATTTTTTTTAGTAAATCTCTTGAAAAAGCATTGTTAATCTTATATAATGTATATAGAATATGAGGTAGATAAATATGAATAAAAAAGGTTTTACTTTAGTCGAATTGTTAGTTGTAATAGCAATTATTAGTATTTTAAGTTTACTTGTAGTACCTAGCATTATTAATATAAATAAAAATGTTGATGAAAGACTTTATGCTCAAAAGGTAGAGTATATAGTATCAGCAGCAGAGTTATATGCTAGTAATAATCCTGATATATTTCAAGGTACTGATGTTGTAGAAATACCAGTTTATACTTTACTTGAAGCAGGTTATTTAAAATCAGATGAGAATGTAAGCAATTGCGACGTTGAACATCTTGAAGATTTTGATTTATATTTTAAGGATGGGTGTATAGTAGACCCCGTTAGCAAAGATATGTTAAATAAAAAAACTGTTACGGTTACAAAAAAATCAGTTGGAATAGTTGGAGAATTTAATGGTGGAAATGGAACTGTTGTTAATTCTAGTAGTGATACACTTGTAAATAAAATATGTGAAGGATTTGATAACGAATTGTTTGCTGGTAAATATGATGTTGCTACTGATACTGATAATAAGAATTGTCATTGCATAGGATATAATAGTAGTGATACTGCAATAAAGTTAGTTGATGATAGTGGAAATGAGGTTACTTCATGTATAATTGTTAGCAATAAGGATTCTGGTGAAGTTAATAATTGGTTAAAATATGGATCTAGTGAGGCTAACTGGAGAGTAATTGGATTATATAAAGTCGATGGTACAGTTAGTGCAAAAATGATTACTAGTGGAGTAGTAAAATAAATTGTAATGAGTCAAAGATGTTAATCTTTGATTTTTTTATTTCTTAAGATTGTGTTTTTAAAGTAATAAATGTATAATTCTATTTAGGAGAAATTATGATGGATTATTTTAAATATAGATTTTCAAATTATATACAATTTAATTTAAATGAGAAAGATTTTACTACAATATTAGGAAATAATAATGATTTGATTATTTTTACTCTTTTAAATGGTCATAAAAAGTGTAATATATTTATAGGTGATTTAGAATTAAATAATAAAAATAAGTATGAAATATCTAAAAGAATGAGTATAGTATCACATAGATATTTAGATATTTTTGTTTCAGAAACGGTTATGGATGAAATTGCTTTTGGACTTGAGAGTTTGGCTATGAGTAAAGATGATATTATTAATTTAATTACTAGTGAAAGTAGATTGTTTAAAATTGATCATTTATTAGAAAGAGACCCTTATAGTCTTGGTAGTAGTGACAAAGTTAAAATGAAAATATTATCATCATTAATTATAAAGCCTAAAGTATTAGTATTGGATAATGTTATGTGCGAATTAGATTATAAAGATAAATTATTAGTATTTGATATACTAAATGAATATACTAAAAATGGTGGAATTGTAATTAATTTTACAAATGATATAGAGGATGCTTTATTTGGAAAAGAAATAAAGATTATTAATGATAAAAAAATAATTTGTGAAGGAAAAACTATGAGTGTTTTAAATGAGGAACAATTACTTAAAAGACTTGGTATAGGTCTTCCTTTTATGATTGAACTTAGTAAATATTTAATGGATTATGGTATTATTAATAAGTATTATTTAACAAATGAAAAGTTAGTAGGTGCGATATGGAAATAAAGTTTAGTCATGTAAATTTAATTTTAGATAAAGGTACACCTCTTGAGAAAACTATATTGAATGATGTTTCATTTGAAATAAAAGAAGAGGGTATTTATTCATTTATTGGAGCATCTAATAGTGGTAAGACAGCAATTGGTGATTTAATACAATTTTTAATAAGTCCAACTGATGGTTTTGTTAAAGTAAATAAATATATTAATAATTGTGGTAATCAAAAAAATATAAATAATTTAAGAACTGATATTGGATATGTATTTAAAAATCCTTATGATATGTTTTTATGTAAGACCGTAAGAGAAGAAATAGATTTCTCATTAAATAATTGTAAAAGAAAAAAAGGTCTTATTAGTGCGAGTGATGCTTTAAAATTAGTAGAGCTTGATGACTCATATCTTGATCTTAATCCACAAATATTAACACTAAGTGACGCTAAAAAAGTTGCACTTGCTTGTGTATTATCAATGAATCCTAGTATTTTAATATTAGATGAATATACTTGTGGTATAGATAATAATGATAAAAAAAATTTAGAAAGACTTATTAGAATGCTTAAAAACAAATATAAAAAGACTATTATATTATTAACTAAAGATACTAATTATGCATATCAAGTAAGTGATAAAGTATTTATAATGTGTTTAACTAAACTAGCCTCAAGTGGTGATAAAACATTACTTCAAAATGAAGAGCTACTTAAGAATTGTAATTTAGAAGTACCAAAGATTGTCTCATTTATAAATGAATGTAATAGAAAAGGACATGATATATATCACTATACTAATGTACTTGATTTAATTAAGGGGGTGTATAGAGATGTATTCTAGAAATTCCTTTGGTTCATATTATCCTGTAAATTCATTAGTGCATAGATTAAATCCAATTGTTAAGTTAATTAATTTTATTATTGTAGTTATACTTAGTGTTATTAGTAATTCAGTATATATTAATAGTTTTATATTAATACTTGTAATTATATTAATGTTACTTAGCTATGTACCATTTAAGTATTATTGTGATTCTATATGGTCTTTTAGATATATATTTATAATAGTTGCTTTTATCTGTGCTTATTTTAATACAAGTTTAGAAGTTTGTATAGTTTATATAATGAAGATTATAAGTATAGTAGAATACCTTTATATTATTTCATTTACTACTAGTCCAAGTGAAAGTTGCTATGCAATAGAAAAATTTTTATCATTTTTTAATATTCTAGGTGTACCTTTATCAAAGTTATCATTTAAATTAAATTCTATGTTAAGATATTTACCTCTTTGTTTATCTGTTGAAAATAAAATGTTAAAAGCATCTTCTTCTAGAGGTATGGATTATTATTATGCCAATATATTTAAAAGAATGTGGATAACATTAAAATTATATTTAAAAAAAAGAAGACTTATTAAATTAAAGAATAAGCAGATAAGTGACACTTATAAGCAAAGATTATTTAGTTTAAAAAGATATAGAACTAATTATAGAACAAATAAAGTAGGGTTTTATGATATGATATTGTTATTGTTTCATGCAACTTTGATACTTCTATATTTAAAAGATAAGGGTGTAATATGAGATATTTAATTAATATGAGTTATGATGGTTCTAAGTTTTATGGCTATCAAATACAGAATAATGAAAAAACTGTTGAAGGTGAAATAGAGAGAGTATTATCTAAAATATTAAATACTAAGATAAATACTATCGCATCATCAAGAACAGATAGAGGTGTTCATGCTTTAAATCAATACTGTCACTTTGACTATGATAAAAAAATAGATACAAAAAAACTTAAGCATAGTATAAATTCATTAATTGATAAAAGTATCTATATTAAAAAAATATCATTAGTTAATAGTGATTTTCATGCACGATATAATGTAGTTGAGAAACGATACATTTATAAAATAAATATGTTAGATTATGATCCGATAAATAAAGATTATATATTTCAATACAATAAAAATATTAGTAGAGAATTGCTTGAAATATTTATAAATAAAATCAGTGGATATCATAATTTTAAAAGTTTTACATCTGATAAAGATAAAGATAATTATGAGAGAAATATTAAAGTTGAATATAAAATTCAGAATAAAACTTTATATCTAAAATTTACTTCAACAGGTTTTCTTAGATACATGATTAGAAATATCGTAGGACTTTTAATTGATATTAATGAAGGGAAGAAAAAAATAGAAGATATAGATTTAATATTTAAAAGTCAAAATAGAACATCATGCGGTAGATGTGCAAAACCCTGTGGATTATATTTAGATAAAATAAAATTTAAATAAACATCAAATAATGGATGTTTATTTTTTTAAAAATATATAATTAAATAAAATACCCTTTATTTTTATTTTTTATTTTGATAAAATAGTACTTAGAATAGAAAGGTATTTTTAGTATGTTAGGAAAAATAATAAAAATTAATAAAAATGGATGTACTGTAGAAATAGATAAAAATTCAACAAATCCATCTGATTTAATAAATATTCATGTAGTATTTGAAGATGAAAATCAAAAAATATTGGGAGAAGTAGATAGTATTGAGGGCAATATTATTAAAATAACATTTTTAGGAGAACTTACTCAAGATGATTTCGTTGGCGGTTTAATAAAGAAACCTAGTATGTCTGCAAATGTTAGAATTATTAATAGTGATGAGTTAAAAATATTAACTGGAAGTAGTGAAAGGAGTATTAATTTAGGAATTTCTCCTTTATATAATGGTTTTCCACTTAATGTAAAAATAGATGATTTTTTTTCTAATCACAGCGCAATATTTGGAAATACTGGTAGTGGTAAGACATATGGAATATGTAGAATAATACAAAATATATTTCCAAAGTCACAAATAATACCTTATAAAGCAAATTTATTTATTTTTGATAATTATGGTGAATATATAAATGCATTTAAAGATATTAGTGATAATAATGAATATTATCAATTTAAAGTTATTACTACTAATACTAAAAAAGACTATGAAAAATTAAATATACCAGTATGTTTATTAGAAATAGAAGATATTTTAAATTTACTAGAAGCAACAAGTTATTCACAAATAGCTATGGTAGAAACAGCTCTTACATATGTTAAAATGTTTGCAAGAAGTGATTATGAGTCTAAAGAATTTAAAAATCATATATTAGCTAAAGCAATAATTTCTATTATGTATACTAATCAAACTTCATCTAGAATTAGAGATGAAATATTTGAAATATTAGAAGAAACAAATACTCCTGAAATGTCATTAGATACAGAAGTACCTGGTATCGGTTTTACAAGAAGATTTAGAAATTGTTTTGATATAGATAGCGAAGGAAGATTTGCAGAAAGTAAAATAATATCTGATTATATAAGACAATTTATACAAGAAGATAGAAAATGGAATTATGATGCACCCGGTGTATATTATTCTCTACATGATTTAGAAGTAGCTTTAAATTTTACTTTATATAGTGAGAGATATTTGCTTAATGAGGCAATGTATGATGGAGCAATGAGTTTGAAAGTTAAATTACATGACCTATCACAAAGGAATTATGGACAATTCTTTTCAAGTGACTCATATGTTACTCTTGATGAATATATTAAAAAATTGCAAATAAAAGGTAATAAAAAATGTCAAATAGTTAATTTTAATTTAGAAGATGTAGATGATAGATTTGCTCGTAGTATAGTTAAAATATTTTCACGTATGTTTATGAAATATACTAAAGGTCTTGAAAATAGAGCTTCTTTTCCAATACATATTATTTTAGAAGAAGCTCATAGATATGTAGTTGATAAAGATGATAAAGAATTACTCGGATATAATATATTTGAGCGAATTGCTAAAGAAGGTAGAAAGTATGGATTACTTTTAAATATAATTACACAAAGACCTACTGATTTAAATGAAAATGTTATAAGTCAATGTTCAAATTTCTTAATATTTAAAATAAATCATCCAGCTGATCTTGAATTTATAGCTAAAAGTGTTCCAAATATGAGTGAAGATATAATTGAGAAACAAAAAACTCTTCAATCTGGAACTTGTGTTGCTTTTGGTAAAATATTTAAAATACCTATGCTAGTTAAGATGCAAAAAGCAAATCCAGCACCAACTAGTGATAACTGTGAAATATATAATAATTGGATGGTTAAATTAAAAGAATAAAAAGGAGGGGATATCATGTATGACCTTGGTGAAAACTTTAGAATAGATATAAAAAAAAGTAAAACTCCAAATTCATATGTTTTTAGGGGATCTAAGTATAGAATTAGTATTATATCTGATTCTTTAATTAGATTTGAATACAATGAAGATGGTAAATTCAACGATTATCCAACTATGTTTGCCAGCAATAGGTCATTTGGTAAACCTAAAATAAATGTTGAAGAAGATAACTTATTGTTAGTTATAAGAAATGAAAAGTTTACAATTGAGTATCAAAAAGATAAACCATTTATAGGAAACAGAATGTTTCCAGAACAATATTTAAAAGTTGTGGTTAAAGGATCTGATAAAGTTTGGTATTTTAATCATCCTGAAGTAAGAAATTTCCAATCTACAGCATATAGTTTAGATGAATATGATGGTAGTGCACAATTAGATAAAGGATTATTTTCTCTAGATGGGTTTGCATCAATAGATGATTCTAAAACCCCAATACTAAATTTAAATGGTAATTTAATGATACCTAGTGCGAATAATATAGATACATATTTGTTTATATATAATGAGGATTTTGGAATTGGACTTCGAGACTACTTTAATTTAACAGGTATGCCACCATTAATTCCAAGATATGCTCTTGGTGTATGGTGGTCAAAAAATGAATCATATAATGTTGAGAGTATTCAAAATTTAGTTAATTCATTTAGAAAAAATAGAATTCCATTTTCAGTAATCATGTTAGGTGATTATGCAAGAACTAAAAATAAATATTCACCACTTAGTTTTACTCTTGATAAAAATATATTTCCATCAACTTTTGAATTGAGTAAATATCTACATCAAAATAATATATTCATAGGAACAAATATTAAAACAGATGGTGTACTTAGCATAGAAGAAGAAAATCATAATGAGTTTATCAAGATTTATACGAAAGATACTGATAAAAATATCCCTATAAATGTATATAACGCTAATTTGATGGATGCCTTTTTAAAAGGAATAATAAATCCGTTTATGAACTTGGGTATAGATTTTTTGTGGATAGATGATAATGATAAAAATAATAGACTTAGAAATTTTGCTATGAATTATTATTTATTTAATAATAATTCATCTGAAAAATATAGAAAAAGAAACTTAATTATATCTCGTAACTTTGGAGTAGTACCTCATAAATATTCAATTTTATATTCTGGAAAACTAAATATTAACTGGAAAACCCTTAAATATTTGCCTTTTTATAATGCTAATTCTTCAAATATCGGAGTGTCTTGGTGGAGCCATGATATAGGTGGATATAAAGGAGGAACTGAAGATTCTGAACTTTATATGAGATATGTTCAACTTGGAGTTTATAGTCCAATTCTAAGACTTTCTAGCGAAGGGGGAAAATATTATAAAAGGGAACCTTGGAGATGGGATGCAAAAACTTCAAGTATAGTTGAGGATTATTTAATTTTAAGACATAAATTAATACCATATTTATACTCAGAGGCTAAAAAATATTCTACATTTGGTACTACATTAGTTCAACCATTATATTATAAATATCCTGAAACTTATGATGAGCCATTATACAAAAATGAATATTATTTTGGTAGTGAATTATTTGTATCTCCAATTGTAACAAATAAAGATAGTGTAATGAATAGAGTTGTTCATAGATTATTTTTACCAAAAGGAATATGGTATGATTTTAAGACTGGTAAAAAATTTATGGGTGGAAAAAGATATGTTACTTTCTTTAAGGATGAGGACTATCCTGTATTTGCAAGACAAGGAGCTATTATTCCAATGGCAGTACTTAATCCAGAAAAATTAAATGATACATCTTCTCCTAAAAAATTAGAAGTACATATATTTCCTGGAAGAAGTAATACATATAAATTATATGAAGATGATGGATATACTCAAAAATATAAAGATGGATATAGTTTTACAACTGAAATAAATTATTATTATAAAGAAAATGATTTTTCTGTATCATTAGAACCATTTGAAGGTAAACCAGGTGTTATACCAGAAAAAAGAAACTATGTAATAAGATTTAGAAATACTAAATTTACAGATCAAGTACAAGTTTTTTGTGATGAAATAAATGTTCCTTATAGAAGATATATTGAAGATAATGATTTTGTTATAGAATTTGATAATATTCCAACATCTAGCAAAGTATTTGTTTATTGTAAAGGAAAAGATATTGAAATAGATGCTTCTCGTTTAATAAATGAAGATTTAGAAAGTATTATTAGTGATTTAATGATACCAACAGAATTAAAAATAGAGATAGATAAAATTATATTTAGTGATATGTCTATTAAAGATAAGAGAATATCAATTAGAAAACTTAGAAGAAAAGGATTATCTTCAATATTTATTAAAATGTTTTTAAGACTATTCGAATATATTCAAGAAGTTTAATAATTATATATAATACTATTAAAATGTGTTGAAATATCAAAAAAACTATTGTATAATTTAAACATATTTTGATTGAGAAAAAGAGTAGTAAATATATTACATACTTAGAAAGAGAATTAGTGGTGGGTGTAAACTAATAAGTATATATATTGAACTTGCTTTTTATAGAAATAGCGTACATTGGCGTTAACAATAGAAAGATGCATAAACTTTATGAATTAAGGTGGTACCGTGGGAATATCTCATCCTTAAGTTGTAAAGTTTTTATTTTGAAGGAAGTGAATATATGAAAGAATTTTATAAATTTGGATATGACTTTTTATTAATATTTTTAGTTATTCTAATTATATATATTGTTTTTATAAATAAAAAGAAGAAAAATTATTCTAAATTAAAGAAAAATGATGAAGTAAAATTATTTCTGGTTAGATATAATTTAGATATTAAAAAACTAAATTATAAGAAGGTGTTAAATACTATTGCTGTTATTAATTCATTTATAATAGCATTTACTAGTACACTTATAATAAATATAGATAAATTTATATGGAAAGTAATAATATGCTTTATAGTTATATTTGTGCTTACATATTCTTTATATGAAATTGCAGGTAGATATTTAAAAAAAATGGAGGGAAAGAAAAATGTATGATTTTAAAGAAATAGAAAAGAAATGGCAAGATAGATGGTTAGAAGAAAAGTGCTTTGAGGCTTCTAATACAAGTGATAAAGAAAAATACTATTTTTTAGTTGAATTTCCTTATCCTAGTGGTAATGGTTTACATGTAGGTCATGTAAGAAGTTATACTGCACTTGATGCGATGGCTAGAATAAAAAGAATGCAAGGATATAATGTATTATTTCCAATGGGATGGGATGCATTTGGAGCACCAGCAGAACAATATGCAATTAAAAATCATGTATATCCTGCTAATATGGTTAAAGAATGTATTAATACATTTAAAAGCCAAATGATGTCTCTTGGTTTTTCATTTGATTGGTCAAGGGAATTTGCCACTACCGACCCTGAATACTATAAATGGACTCAATGGCAATTCTTGAAATTTCATGAAGCAGGGCTTGCATATAAAGCAGAAAAAGAAATTAATTGGTGTCCTACATGTTTAACAGGACTTTCTAATGAAGATTCAGAAGGTGGAGTATGTGAAAGATGTGGAAGTAAAACTGAGAAAAAACTAAAAAGTCAATGGATGCTTAAAATGAGTGATTATGCTCAAAAATTACTTGATGGTCTTGATAAAACAGAGTTTATGAATAAAATTAAAGTTGCTCAAGTTAATTGGATAGGTAGAAGTGAAGGAGCAGAGGTTGAGTTTAAAATAGATGGAGAAGATGATTCTTTAAAAGTATTTACCACTAGACCAGATACTCTATATGGAGTAACATTTATGGTTATGTCTCCTGAACATAAATTTTTAGAAAAATATGCTCATAAGATTAAAAATATAGATGAGGTAAAAGCTTATCAAGAGTATGCAGCTAGTAAATCAGAAATTGAAAGAACTGATCATACTAAAGAAAAAACAGGTGTTAAATTAGATGGTTTTGAAGTAATTAGTCCACTTACAAATGAAAAAATACAAGTATGGATTTCCGATTATGTATTAGCAACTTATGGAACTGGAGCAATTATGGCAGTTCCTGCTCATGATGAGAGAGATTATGAATTTGCAAAAAAATTTAATATTCCAATAATAGAAGTTATTAAGGGAGGAGATATTTCAAAAGAAGCTTATACCGGAGATGGAGAAATGGTTAACTCTAAAGAACTTAATGGAATTAAAAATAAAAAAGAAGCTATTGCTAAAATGCTAGAATTTTTAGAAGATAAAAAAATTGGTAAAAAAACAATAAATTATAAATTACAAGATTGGATATTTAGTAGACAAAGATTTTGGGGAGAACCAATACCTATGATATATTGTGATAAGTGTGGATGGGTTAGAGTTCCTGAAAAAGATTTACCTGTTATACTTCCAGATGTGCCATCATATGAGCCAACTGAGAATGGTGAGAGTCCTCTTGCCAATGTTGAAGATTGGGTAAATACTACTTGTCCACATTGTGGTAATCCTGCAAAGCGTGAAACAGATACTATGCCAAACTGGGCCGGTTCTAGTTGGTATTGGTTAAGATTTATGGATGCTAAGAATGATAAAGAATTTGTAAGCAAAGAAGCTTTAAAATATTGGGGAATGGTAGATTATTATAATGGTGGTATGGAGCATGCTACAAGACATTTATTGTATGCTAGATTTTGGCACCAATTCTTATATGATCAAGGATTAGTACCAACAGAAGAGCCATTTAAGAAACGTGTTTCTCATGGTATGATTCTAGGTGAGAATGGTGAAAAAATGAGTAAATCTCGTGGTAATGTAGTAAATCCTGATGATATGGTTAATAACTATGGTGCTGATGCACTTAGAACGTATGAGATGTTTATAGGGGACTATGCAAAAGATGCATCATGGAGTGAGAATGGACTTAAGGGATGCAAAAGATTTTTAGATAAAATATATAGACTTAAAGATAAAGTAATTGATAAAGATGAATATTCAAAAGATTTAGAAGTTAAGATTAACCAAACTATTAAGAAAGTTGATGATGATATTAATACAATGAATTATAATACTGCTGTATCTGCATTGATGATTCTATCTAATGAATATGATGAAAAAGAACATATTACTAAAAAAGATTATAGAACTATACTTCATTTATTAAATCCAATTGCACCTCATTTAACTGAAGAATTAAATGAAATGATGAACTTAGGAGAACCATTTTATAAAAGTAAATTTCCAACATATGATGAAAACAAAATAACAGATGATATGGTTAATATTGCTTGTAGTGTTAATGGAAAATTAAGGGCAACTATTAAAGTGAAATTTAATACTTCAAATGAAGAGTTATTAGCACTTGCTAAAAAAGAAGAAAATGTTATTAGATTTATCGAAGGAAAAGAAATAGTAAAAGAAATAGTAGTACCAAATAAAATAGTTAATATTGTTGTAAAATAAACTATATAATTAGTTTAAATAATAAGTTAAAAGTAGATTTATTAAGTTATATATTAATTTAATCTACTTTTTTAATTAGAAAAATGTAATAAACAATTATATTGATTTTTATTTAAATTGGTGTTAAATTAATAATAGGTGACAATATGAAAAAAATAGTATATATAATAGTAAGTTTTATACTTTTATTACCATGTATGGTTAATGCTGAAACATATTCAAGTGCAAAGGATATTGCTAATAAATATATATTAAATACAACATATAGAGGAACATATCAAAGATATTTAT
>JBJEED010000016.1:0-18630 GCA_051872765.1 Bacilli bacterium
CTCATAATAGTTGCTTTGCTTGTATCAAAACTACTTAAATCTATTGTTGTAGCTTTTGAATATTGAAACATCCAACTCATATTTGTTACATTACTTGTATCAAAACTTCTTAAATCTAAGGTTGTGGCCTTTGAATCATAAAACATATAACGCATGGTTACTATTGGCTTTCCATTTATACTTGAGCATAATTCACTTGTTACTGGCTCTGTACTTTTTTTATCTGTTAATTGTACTCCCCATCCATCGGCACTTATATTTCCCCATTTAAGTCCATTGGTAGACTATGCACCTTCTTGCTTATATCTATAAGTATATTGTCCATTTACATATTCAGCACCTTGTTTTAAATCTCCATCAAATTCACAATTTAATTTTACTTTAAATGCACCCCGATTACATTCCATTTCTTGTAGTTGGCCATCTTTAATATCTTCTTTTTTTAATGAATTAATATCTTCTACATCATTTAACATTACATAAAATGATTTATTTCCTACTGCTATTTTTTCTACTTTTCCCTGATTATCTAATATTACACAATAATCTAAATCACTCCCATTAATATCTAATTTAGAATTATCTTTTGAACTTATTGTAGTTATAGTATTACCTTTCATTGACTCACTTATATACTTCTTTTTTGTTTCATCAAATATTGTTTTTACTTCTGTTAAAAATGTATCTTTTTTTGCGTTATTAAACAGTTTTAAAACATTTGGCATTGCGATAATAACCAATATTGCAAGTATTGCGATTACTGCTAATAACTCTACTAATGTAAATCCTTTTTTATTTTCCATATTTACACACCTCATATTCTAACTAATTATATCATATATATTTTTTATAGTCACATATTTTATAATAAAAAAGAATTAATTATTTTTATATAATTAACTCTTAACTATATTTTATTTTTTTCTAACCGGAAATTGTATTTCTGTTAAATAATCATTTTCATCTTCCTTATTCCAAAATCCATCAATATAGCATTCTCTTGGATTATCAATTATTTCATAATTATTATCTTCAATATATTTTAGAATGATATTATATGAATCTCTTAAATTCTCATAAGCGCCTTTATGATAAATGCATACTGCTGTAATTGGATCTGATTTCATAAACTTAACTTTATCTGTTTCCTTGCCAACTTTTTCAACTGCTTGAGCATATCTAATTTTAATATCTTTTTCTCTATATTCTCCATCTAGATAGCTAATATAGCAATAATCTGGTGTTATACATTTTAAATTTGGGTTAGCTTTTTCACACTCAGTTCCTGCTTGTAAAACAAAGTTAGATATTTGACTATAATCTGATATAACTCCATCACGATAAAAAATAATATAACTTGGTATTTCTTTAATAAAGATTTCATTTTTCATATTTTTTCCCTCCAATAAGTAATTTATTTTAGAAAGCTCAATGTTATAATTTATAAGATTTTTTTCTATTTCTAATTTTCTATTATTAAGTATTTTTATAATATCATGTCCACCTAATATCTTTTTTATGTCTTTGATAGATAATCCGGCTTGTCTTAAAGATACTATTTTTGAAACATCTAGTAATTGGCTACTTTCATAATACCTATAACTAGTATCTTGGTCTATGAAAGCAGGCTTTAGTAAACCTTCTTTCTCATAATATCTTAATGTCTTTATAGTAGTTTTAGACATTTTAGAAAATTCTCCTATTTTATACATACTTTGCCTCCTAATATATTTATACAATCTACTCTAAGGGGAGAGTCAATAGTTTTATTATTATTTAATTATTTTTTCTTCTTTGCATTCTTTTAAAGCATCTTTTATTGCTTTTTTTATGATAAAATATAGAACAATAGAAATAACTCCTATTATAAATGAATACATTAATATAATTGCTATTGAACCCATTTTTTCATCTCCTTTATATATTTTATATTTTTTTAATTATAATATTTTTTTCTTTTAATATTATTTTATTAACCTCATATCCATATTTTTTTAATTCTTTTTTATAAGTTAGAAATGAATGATCTATATCAAAACCTAAAATACTTTTTATTTCGTCAAAAGATAATTTATAATTGTCTTTATTATTATCTTTTAAATACTTCCATAATGGTTCATATTTACTCATTTTAAATCCATTTAAATTACCAATTATACATTAATTTTTTTATATTCTCTAGTACCATACTTCATTAAATATAAATATAAAATTAAAGATATTAATATAATAAGTGCTAAATGTATAACTAATAAAATACTATAACTAATATATTTACTTAAATATATAATAATTATAATACTACCTATTAAGATACCCATACCAGAAAATACAGATATCATAGAACTCATACTTTGTTTTACTACTTCTGTATCATTAGATGCATTCATTTTAGGATATTTTAAATTAGATATAAGACCAATTACTGCACTTAATAATATAATTGCTAAACTTAAACCTGTAATTAATATAACATATATAAAATCAGGTTTAAATCTTATGAAAAATACTATATTACTAAATATCATAAATGGTAATTCTATTACATAGCAAGTCAATATTTTTGATTTTAATATTAATTCTTCTTTTATAGGTAAACTCTTTGTAATATTAATAGTTTTTCCTTCAAGAGAAATACTAGATGATGTAATAGATGTCATAGAGCCTACAAATAAAATAAAGAAATAAAATATTACTGATATTGATAAGTTATTAGGCATATTATAACTAGCTAAAATACTATCAAAAATACTAGGGCCTTTAATACATAAAAATATAGATACAATAACACTTAACAAAAGTCCAAATGATGTATTAAACATATACACTACAGATGAAAAATATCTTTTTAATTCTTTATTTAATAATGATATAATTGGTTTTCTTTTTATAATTTTATTATGCTTATGATTATATCCTCTTACATTACTTTCTTTTGAATTATAAATAATATTAAAATATAATTTTGATCCAATTATAATGAATAAAATAAAAGGCACAATATTTACAAGCAATATTTTTATCAAGTCTAATAATTTAAATTCATTAATTAAATTAATATATAATCCTAATGGATAATAGATACTCGTTAGTACATCATTAATACTATTTGCTTTTGTGACTATATTTTGAACAAAATTATCTAAATTTAAACTACAATAAAATATACCTAAAAATATAATACTAGAAAGTAATGTTTGAACTATTTTTTTTGATTTAGATTTAGATGATACGAGTTTTACAATGTATCCTAAAACACTTGATATAATTGTAGGTATCATTGGTATTAATAAAGTCATTAATAACGATATTAAATAAAAACTAATACCAGGTTTTTCAAAATATATAAATATAGCAAAAGCTGGTAATAAAAACATTAAATTATATATGTATTGAAATAATAATAATTTAACAATTCTTACAAATAATATTTGAGATTTTTTTATTGGAAGAGAAAATAATAAATCATTATCTTTTGCTTCAAATAAAATTCCTTGAGATTTATAAATACCTTCTATGAAAGTTAACACACTAACTATCATAATAAACATACTAAGCATTATATAAGTTAAATGAAAAGGTGCAAGTTTTTCTGCTATCATATAAGCATATGTTCCAATTGATATACAAACTAAACTAAATAGACAAATTGGAAATAATGTTTTTTTTAGTTTGCTAGAATTTCTTTTAGCAGTATATTTAAACATATTCATATCTTGACTTAAAGCAGCTTTTAATAAAGAATATGTTTTCATTATTTTTCACCCAATTCAAGAAAGACTTGTTCCAATGATGTATCTTTTTTAATATCTTTCATTTTTCCAATTTTTACAATATCTCCATTTTTTATAATTGCGACTCTATCACATAATTTTTCTGCTACATCTAATATATGAGTAGAAAAGAAGATTGTTTTTCCAACATTCGCCATTTCTTTCATAATATTTTTCATATCAAAAACTGCTTTTGGGTCTAAACCTACAAATGGTTCATCCATTATTAACACATTTGGATTATGAGCAAGACAAGCAATTAAAGCAACTTTTTGTTTCATACCATGAGAGAAAGATGAAATATCATCATATAAATTATTTTCTATTTCAAACATTTTTGCATATTTATCTATATTTTCTTTTCTTATGTTTGTAGGTGTATCATACATATCACAAACAAAATTTATAAAATCAATCGCACTCATATTTTCATATAAATCTGGATTATCTGGTACATATGCCATTTGTAATTTGCAACCAATTGGATCTTCTTTAATAGATTTTTTGTTAATTAATACGTCTCCACTATCAAAATCTAATATTCCTACTATTGACTTAATCATTGTAGTCTTTCCTGCTCCATTATGTCCAATAAAAGCAAATATTTCACCATCATTAATATCAAAACTAACATCATTTAAAGCCTTCTTTTTGCCATTATAAGTTTTACTAACTTTTTTAATCTCTATCATACTTAAATTCCTTTTCTTTTATTCCTCTTTAAAATTTATTTTTATACTTCCAACGCCACCATCTATATCTAAATAATTACTTCCTGTACCATAAATTCTATTCATTTGAAGTTCTTCATCATCAATAGTAACATTTCCTATCCCCTTGTCAATTTCAAGTCTATAATTTTCTTTTGAATCTAATAAATTAATATTTATCTGTCCTATACCAGAATCTATTTCACTCTTGCCACTTAATTTACCAACAAAATTAAATTCTCCTACACCAAGATTTGCTTCTAAATTATTTATTTCAGAATATTTTAATTCTATTTTACCAGCACCACCATCAATTTTCCCTTCATTTAATACTATTAGATTCTCTATATTTACATCTCCAGCACCTAATTCAAGATTTAATCTTTGTGTATTTAGTTTTTCAATATGTAACTTTCCTGCTCCTGAGGTAATATTAACTTCATCTAATAAAGCCATATTTTCAGGAATATAAATAATTAAATTACTACTGTTATTGGTTTTATTTAACCAATTTCTATTTTCTTCTTTAATTTTAATACTACCATTATTATTTTTATAACTAATTTTTGAATTATTAGTCTCTACACTAAAAGTATCCCCAGTAATAATTTCTAAATTAGTAAATTCTAAATCTATTTTTAATGATGATATTTCAGGCATATATATTGTTTCATTTGATATTGTTTTTAAATCATTAGTTATATAATCATTATCAGCCACTCCAAAAACATTAAAAAGCATATACACACCACTTAATATAGCAGACATAATAGTAATAATTAGAAATATTGCAAGTGAGGCTGCTAAATATTTTATTATTTTTTGTGTACTAGTCATTAATTTTAACACCCCCAAAAAGCGCAGTTGCATTTATATAAATTGTAGGGCATTTCTTTTCTTCTTTAGTATTTTTTTTATTTTCAACACTACCAAATATTGCATTTGATTTAACTTTTATATTTACTTTTTCTGGTACAAATATATCAATTCCTCCAAAAATACTACTTGCATTTATTACTATATCATCATCTATTATAGCCTTTCTTAAATCTAATTTAACACTACCAAATATTGCATTTATATCTGAACCTGTAAATTTTTCTTTATCAAAATTTATATTTTGTCCTGAAAATGTAGCGCAATATGAATTTTCTTTATTTCCTTTACTATTTATTTTTTTAATCTCATTATTTATTTTTCCACCTAAGGCATCTTTAAAAATAATAGATAACCCTATCATAACTAATATAACTGGGACAATTAATTTCCAAATTAAATCAAATTCTACAATATCAATACAACCAAGTAATAAACAAATACCAATAATAAATCCTATTAAATTACCGGATTTATCTTCATCCTTAAATAATCCAATAAAACATGGAACAATAATAAATAAAGTCCACCATCCATCAAAAAATATATTAATATGTGTTATATCTAAAGCATTTAAACCAATAATAACTCCCATAACGATAAAAACCAATCCCCATAACAAATTACCTATCTTATTCATATTTTTCATCTTCCTTTCTTACATAATTTCACTTTTACTTGGCATAATAATCGCAGCTATAAAATAAGCTAGAATTCCCGTTCCTACGCAAAATACTAACATAATCCATATAAATCTAACTATTGTAGGATCTATATCAAAATATTCTGCTATTCCACCACATACACCACATAATTTTTTTCCCTCTTCTATTTTATATAATCTTTTTTTCATTTATTTTTCCTCCTTTATTACCCATTTATTATTTGGATTTTCTTCTAATAACATTAATGCTTGAAATTCATCAGATAACAGTTGCTCAATTTGTTTATTTTCTAACTTAATAGTATTATTTGCTACTAAAGAAGCTATTCCATGACTAAATATCCACATTTTTGTATGAAAATCTTTTATATCATTATCATTTAAATTAGTACTTATTTTTATCATTTTTGCTATTGCAAGATAATCTTCTCCTTCTTTAGATATAAAAGCACTAGGTGATAATCCTAATTCACTCATAAATAAAGTTTGAAATAATTTTTTCTCTTTTTTAGCAAATTTTATATAATTAATTCCAATTTGTTTATATTTGGGTATATCATCAACCATATTTTCCATTAAGAATTTATAAAAATATTTCTCTATCTTTACATATAATTCTTTTTTCATTTCTTCTACATTTTCAAATTGATAATAAATCGGACGAATGGAACAATTTAGTTTATTAGCAAGTTCTCTATTACTTAATTTTTCTATTCCACCTTTCCTTACAATTTCAAATGCAGTATCCAATATCATTTCTTTTGATATTTTTACTTTAGTCGGCACTAACAACCTCCTTTCTTTGTATCTAATGATATTGTATCACATGATACACTATAAGTATATAGAAAAAACTTTTATTCCCAAAGTTTTTCTTTATATTTATTGTTCTTAATCATATTATTTATTGCTTCTTTAACTTTTGGTGTATCGTCTTTATATGTAACACCATGCCATTTACTTGTAGTTTTTACTATATCTATAGTAATATCATTATTTTTAATATGTTTATCAATTACATTTGTTAACAAAAATTCATCATTTTCTTCATCTTTAATATTAAGTAAAAACTCTTTAAAATCACTTTCTAAATATTTAAATATTTTAGGTGTAAATAAAATCATATTCATATTAACAAGCCTATCTTTTTCAATATCAAATTCATTATTATTTTCAAGAGTTGTACAGTGAATTTTATCACCATTTAATTCTATTTTACTCTCTATAATTCCATTTAACTTTCCATCATTAATTTCTAATATACCTCTTTTAACACTACCATTTTCTGTAATAGTATTAATAGCTTTGTAACCTACTAATCCAAATGATGTATCATTTTTTATTTCTTTTAAAAAATTATATGCTCTAACAAATGAATCTCTTCCATAATAATCATCAGCATTTATAATTGCAAAGTTTTCATGAATACTATCTTTGGCAGTCAATACTGCTTGAGCAGTTCCCCATGGCTTATTTCTTTGAAGTTGTATATTAACAGGTATATCTTCTAAACGCTGAAAAAGATATTCTACTTCTACATGATTTTCTATTCTCTTACCAATCGTATTTTTAAACTCATCATACATCTCTTCTTTAATAACAAAAACTATTTTGTTAAAGCCAGCTCTAATCGCATCATAAATTGAATAATCAATAATAAATTCACCATTTGGCCCCATAGGTTCAATTTGTTTTAATCCTCCAAATCTACTTCCCATCCCAGCAGCTAATATCATTAATGTCATAATAATTCTCCTTCTTTCATAACTTAAAAATTATCATAAAAAGTATTTTATTTCAATATTATTCATATCTGACTCTCTAAAATTATATTTCTATCTAAATTTTTTAATACAATTTTATTATCTTCAATAACCATATAACTATTTTCACTATTATTCCTAGGCATAGAAATTGAACCTGGACTTGCAAATATTTTGTTATCATACTTTTTTATATAATGCATATGAAAATGTCCATGCAACATTATATCAAATTGCATATCTGGTAAATTATCCATATTATATATATGCCCATGTGTTAGAAATATTTTTTTATTATTATATTCAATCATTAAATTATCATAAAACTTAAAATCACATAATACATCATTTATTTTTTTATCACAATTACCTCTAATAACAATAAGCTTATCTTTCATCTTATTTAATATATCTATTACATCACTATCACTACTATATCCATAAGAAAATATATCACCTAAAATTATTATATTATCTGGTTTTTCATAATTAATATTATCAATCATCTTTTTCATACACTCATAATTACCATGTATATCACTTATAAATAACAATTTCATATAACTAACACTTCTTTTCTAAATAAACAATGTAAGTAATAGATAATATTAATATAATAATAGTAGAAATAATAGAAACTAAATAACTAGTAGATACATATATAGTAAATGATGATAAAATAGCATTTGATATAATAGATGGGATTATACTTTTACTCTTAACTATAATAGTTGCATATAACCACCCAATACTAAACATACCAATTGTATTTAAGATACAATAAACTGGATCAATACCATTTAAGATATTAAATATATTTTTAAAGCCAAAAATTACACTAATAATTAAAATAGACTTCACTTTTCTTTTTTTATATAAAGATTTAAATAAAAAACCATATAATATTATAACTTCTAAAAAACCACATACCATCATATTTAATATATATATAAAACTATTAACACTCGTTATTAATTTAGCGTTGTATAAATTACACATACATAAAATAAAAAGTGGAATAAAAAATAAATATTTTTTACATTTTTTTACTTTAACAAGACCATAATACTTATTTAATTTATTATCATAAATAAATTTAATTATTATAAATGATAAAATTAATAACCCAATTAATGTAATAATACCATCTATTCCAAAACTACTTTTTAATATAAAACTAACTACTAAATAAATAATAATTAATAATATTGAGAATGATAACTCTCCTTGATTATATATCTTTTTCATATATACCTCTTTTTACTTAATTTATTATAAATACTCTACCATTTCACTTATATCTTTTCTTTTGCCATAATTAGGACTAACTGTATAGTCACTAGTTTTATATCCTAAATTTAGTATACAAATTGGTTCTAAAGAATCACTCAAATTAAAGATTTCTTTTACTTTATCTCTATCAAACATTCTAATCCAAATATTATCAACACCTTGATTAGTTGCTTCTAACATCATATGTGTTGCGACTATTGTCGCATCCATTTCATAAGAAGAATAATTATCCATCTTAAATGCTTTATCTTTATCTGAACATACAAGTAAACAAGTACTAGCATTATATCTACATGGTGTGATTTTATCTATTTTAGCTAATCCTTCATCACTTTCTATTACATAAATATATTGAGGCTGATTATTCTTCGCAGTTGGTGATAGTCTACCAGAGAATAATATTTTATTTAATTTTTCTTTTTCTACTTTAATATTATTAAAACTTCTAACCGAAGTTCTTTTTCTAATTACATCACTAAATTCCATAATATATTTCCTTTCACTTTAACATAATTTTTTATCATCTATACTACCGATTATATTTTGATAATACTCTTCCATACTAGCATATAGTTTATTTAATTTATTTACTTCATCTATATAATCTTTTCTACTTTCTAAATCTTCTTTTTTATTTTCACTACTAATATAATACTCTTCTATTATTTTTTGTAATCTATTAATAATATTATTTAATTCTTCATAATTAGATTCACCAATATAATTATATAATTCTTCTGGACTCGAGTTTATTTTTGACTTTGATATATATTTTCTATATTTATTTACAAATGGCTCTAATAGTTTTTTTAAGTACATTGATGTATTAAAATCAGATTCATCTTTTTCACTAATAGTATCATTTTCCATTAAATATATACCTTTATTTTCTAAATATTTTTTTGCTTCAAGTGCATATATATCTGTAAGTACTTCATTTAGTACCTCATATTTTCTATATCTATTATCTACTATATTTGGTAATTCCATTTGTGTTTCTAATCCTATTTTATCATTATTTTGATCAATTACATGTCCAAACTCATGGAGTAAACAAAAATCTAAATTACCAAACATGCTTCCAACTATAGTATAAAACATAATTGATGAATAATTACTATTATAATCCTTCGAATTAATACTAACACAAATATTATTATTCTTTAAAATATAACATATTTCACTTAAAATTTCATTTGAAATTGTAGTATTTGTCTTTTGATTATTATATAAATCATTAATTATTCTTTGATAATCTTCTTTAAATCTTATATATTCATTTTCATATTTTTCTCTTTTTGATTCTCTATTAATAATTATATCTTCAATTATATTACAATGAGGCAAGTACTTCTTAACATCTTGTCTATTTATAAATTTAATCCATTCCTTTATTTCATTTTTTCCTCTAGTTAATAATAAGTTTTTTGGTATAGAGATTCCTATTTCTTCTAAATATCTTTTTTGTCTTTTTATAATAGAATATTTTAAATAATCTTGAGTATCCATACTAAGCAAATCCATGTTTTTTTGACTAAAAGAATCTATAAGAGCTTCTTCTTTACCATTTCCAACTAAAATATCCATTCTTTTATTTTTAGGAAGATTTAATAATATTTCTTGAATACTATTAGGTAATTTATAAAATAATGAATTACATATATCCTCTTCACTTTTATTAAAAAAATCATCATGTTTATTTCTTTCTTGCTCAATATAATCTTCACACTCAAGTAAATCAACTAACCAATCATTATATTCTTTTACTAAATCTATAAATAATGTTTTTACTTCATTTATTTTATTTAAATCTTTAATAAATTCTACACTTTTCTTATATTTTTCATATTCAAAAACACTTTCAAATCTTTTACCTAAAATATCTCTCATTACATTTATAAATGTATCATCAAACTTATCTGGATTAAATTTGAATATACTAGAACTATTCATATCATCTAATGAATTTATATCAATAAAAGATATATTATATTTTTTATATATACTTTCATAATCTAACATTTCATCTTCTTTATTTAAAAGATTACATAATTTTAAAAGCCTTATAATTAATTCTTTCTTTTTATAAGTTTTTAAATTATTAATATAATTTTCTAATCCAATATAATTACTATACTGATATATAAGAGTATTATTAATTTTATATTCAATAGTATTTCTATAATCTTCACCATATACACTAGTATAGGCATCTATTATATGAGGTAAAAAATCTTTAAAATTAATATTTAATAAATTAATATTTATTTCTTTCATTTTATTACCTCATTAATAAGCATTAAATTGATATCTTCAAGTTTATTAAAGTTACTAGGATAATCTCCTTTACCAATATATTCCTTTCTAAAATCAATATAATCTATAACTACTCTCCATTTGTCACTATCAAGCAAAGTATTATTGATATATTTATCTTTCCAATTAAAAATTATATCGGTAAAAGACTGCAAATAATTCCATACAATTTTACTATCAACATCATAATTAATATTATTATATATAACACTACATTTCTTACCAACATTTATTATTAAAAGTTTATTATTATATTCATAAATAATTTTATTTATACCTATCATATAATCACTCTCTATAATATTTTAACATATTTAATATTATTAAAAAATATATTTTCAATATAAAAATCTATTTCACTATAAATATAAGTTCTGATGGTTTGCCAGTAACATCATCATTAAACTTATCTGCATCATCTTGAGTTTTAGCATATCCTGTTCTTGCATTCGAATTTTTAAACATATTACTCATATCAGTGACATTACTAATATCAAAACTACTTAAATCTAAAGTTTTGGCTTGTGAACCAGCAAACATAGAATACATATTAGTTACTTTACCTGTATTAAATTTTTCTAAGCCTTTTATTTCTGTTGCTTGTGAATTATGAAACATGTGACCCATATTGGTGACATTACTTGTATTAAAACTACTTAAATCTAAAGTTTTGGCTTGAGATGTATGAAACATAGACTTCATATTAGTTACTTTATCTGTATTAAATTTTTCTAAGCCCTTTATTTCTGTTGCTTGGGATTCAGAAAACATGAAACTCATATCGGTGATATTACTTGTATTAAAACTACTTAAATTCAAAGTTTTGGCTTGGGATCTAGAAAACATACTATTCATATTAGTTACATTGCTTGTATCAAAGTTACTTAAATCCAAAGTTTTGGCTTGAGATGTATTAAACATAGAATACATATTAGTTACTTTACCTGTATTAAATTTTTCTAAGCCTTTTATTTCTGTTGCTTGTGAATTAGAAAACATACTTTGCATATCAGTTACTTTACTCGTATCAAAACTACTTAAATCCAATGTTTTAGCTTGTGAGCCATAAAACATCCAACTCATATCGGAAACATTGCTTGTATTAAAGTTTTCTAAGCCTTTTATTTCTCTTGCTTGTGATTCATAAAACATTTGATTCATACTAGTTACTTTACTTGTATCAAAACTACTTAAATCTAAACTTGTTGCTTGTGAATTCTGAAACATTAAACTCATCTTGGTAACATTACTTGTATCAAAACTACTCAAATCTAAGGTTGTGGCTTGTGATTTATTAAACATAAAACTCATGTTGGTAACATTACTTGTATTAAAACTACTCAAATCTAAGGTTGTGGCCTGCGATCCAGCAAACATCGTACTCATATCAGTTACATTACTTGTATTAAAGTTTTCTAATCCTTTTATTTCTCTTGCTTGTGAATTAAAAAACATCCAACGCATATCAGTTACTTTACTCGTACCAAAACTACTTAAATCCAAAGTTTTGGCTTGAGATCTAGAAAACATATAAATCATATTAGTTACTTTATCTGTATTAAATTTTTCTAAACCTTTTATTTCTGTTGCTTGTGATTCATAAAACATTTGATGCATATCAGTTACTTTACTTGTATTAAAACTACTTAAATCCAAAGTTTTGGCTTGGGATTTATAAAACATAGAGCTCATTGATACTATGGGTTTATTATTTATACTTGTACACAATGCGCTGGTTACCGACTTTGTGCTAGTCTTGTCAGTTAATTGTACTCCCCATCCATCAGTGCTTATGTTACTCCACTTATTAGTATAATCATAAGATGTTGCTCCATCTTGCTTATATCTATAGGTATATTGACCATTTACATATTCCGCTCCTTGTTTCATTTCACCCGTAAAGTTACAATTTAATTTCACATTAATAGTAATATTTTTACTTTCAGATTTATAGTTTTTTGATTCAGAAATATCAATTGTTAATGTCGTGGATTTAATAGATTTGCCAGTTATAGTTATTTTTGAACCATTTACAGTACATGTCGCTACACTTTTATCAGCACTAGTACATGTTATCATACCTTCCAAATTAGTCTCAATTGTTTCAGATTTACTTAAATCTACCACTAAACTTGATGGTAAACTAGAATTACCATCTGCTTTACTTATTACTATATCTTCACTCCCGGTGATTGTTTTATATCCAGGTTTTGTAATTTGATAATATATGGTTGTAGTCCCAGCATCAATTATCGTCGGACTTTCATTTTCTGTATATTCTCCAACAGTTACTCCATACTTTATGGTTGCTCCATCACTTGTAACTATTATTCCATGTTCTTTTCCATCGTATATCCCGCTATATCCACTTGCATTATAACTTATTATTTTTTCTTCATTTGGAATTATTTCTTCTTCATTTGGTATTATTTTTTCTTTATTTGAGTTCTTTAAAACAATGAATGCAATAATCCCCAATAATATAATAAAAAATATTATTATCAATATTATTTTAATATTTTTTTTACCACTATTATTTTCCATAACTCTTCACCTACTCTAATAATATTATAATTTAATATTTTTCTATTTACAATACTACTAAAATAAAAGTTTGACATAATTTATCTCATCAATAGCATAAAATATTTTATTTACTTTTAAACTTAAAACAATCTTTATCATGAGAATTAATAATACCAATAGCTTGAAGATATGAATATATAATAGTAGTTCCAACAAAACTCATACCTCTTCTTTTTAAATCATTTGATATTTTATCTGATAATTCACTGCTAGTTTTATTATATTCATATATAATAGTATTATTTGTAAAACTCCATATATAATTACTAAAAGATGAATATTCTTTTTGTATATTCTTAAATATTTTACTATTATTAATAGATGCTTTTATTTTTAATTTATTTCTAATAATACATTTATTTAATAATAATTCTTCTATTTTATTTTCATCATAATTAATAACTTTATCTATATCAAAATCATCATAACTTTTCTTAAATGCTTCTCTTTTATTTAATATACATTCCCAAGAAAGTCCTGCTTGAAATGATTCTAAAATTAATAGTTCATATAGTTTTTTATCATCATATAAAGCTACACCCCATTCTTCATCATGATACTTCACATATTCTTTATTTTTTAAGTTTACCCAATTACATCTATTCATACATACCTCATTAATTTAATTTAATCATGTTATATATAATCAATTGATAATCATTATTTCTTTTTTCAACTTTACCCATAATTTTATATATATTATTTTTTTCTACATCATATATTTTTTTATATTGTTCTGGAAATATAATACCTTCTATCGATTTAAACTCATCACTTAATTTAACAAATGACATCTTGTCATTATTTTTTGTTTTAATTGTTTTAATGTTTTCCACAAATAATATAGTTGTAATAGTTCTATTAAAATATTTATCAATGCTATCAAGTTTAATACATACTCCTCTATCATATTTAGTAACTGGATGATGAGATAAATAAAAACCATAATTTTTTATTTCATTATCTATATTTTCTTTATCTGTATAATCATTACCATCCTCAATATTAGGCTTTTCTTCTATTACTATACTCAAATCCTTACATAAAGTAACATAGTTAATTATCTCATCTATATTATCAACTATTGCTTTTTTATTAATATTAAAAGAATCAAATACTCCACATTCTACTAATGAAATAACTACTTTTTTATTAACACTCTTTGAATAACATCTAATCATGAAATCATAAAATGAATCAAAATTTCTTTTATTTCTTTCATTTATTATCTCTTCACATACATTAATACCAACTGATTTAATAATAGTAAGAGGAAATACAAGATATTTATCAAGTATTCTAAATTCATGAGTAGATAGATTTATATCAGCCATTTTAAAATTAATACCAAGTATTTTACTTTCTTCAATATATTCTTTTATTTTATCACTTGATTTATTCATATTAAGTAAATTTTTCATAAAATATTTACTATAATATGCTTTTAAATATGCCATTTGAAATGCCACTAATGAATAAACTACTGAGTGTGATTTATTAAAACCATAATTTGAAAACTTAATAATTAACTCATATAATTCATTTGCTATTGTTTCTTTATATCCTTTAGAAATAACTCTACTTATAAACTTTTCTTTTTCATTTTCTATTACTATTGCTTTCTTTTTAGACATAGCTCTTCTAATAATATCAGCCTCAGAATATGAATATCCACCTATTGTTCTTAATATTTCTAATACTTGTTCTTGATATATTATTATGCCATATGTACTTTTTAATATAGGCTCTAATTCGCTAATTAAATAAGTAATTTTTTTCTTACCTTTTTTCCTTAAAATATACTCATCTATCATCTCTCTTGGACCAGGTCTATATAATGCAATTGCATCTACTAAAGTATTGAAATCATCTACTTCAAGATTCTTAAGAAAATTTCTCATTCCATCACTTTCAAATTGAAATACTCCACTAGTATATGCATGTTTAAACATATTTAAAGTTCTCTTATCATTTAAATCAATATTATTAATATCTAAATCTATACCATCTTTTTTTATATCATTAATTATATTTGATATTGTGTTTAGATTTTTAATTGATAAAAAGTCCATCTTTAATAATCCTAAAGATTCAATATATTCCATACTATAACCAGTAAGTATTACTCCATTATTTTTATATAAAGGCATAATATTTGAAAGTTCAATATCACTAATTACCACTCCTGCAGCATGCATACTAGTATTCTTTTTAAGAGTACATAACTTACTACATATATTTATTAGTTTTCTAGCATCATCATTACGATTAACAATATTCATAAATTCATAATTGTTTTTAAGCATATCAAAATCTTTTTCATCTTTTATGTTTTTACATAATCTATCTACAAGTATACTATTTAACTCAAGAACTCTAGATACATCTCTTATTATTTGTTTTGGTGCCATAGTATTAAATGAAATAATTCTTGCTGTTTTACTACGACCATATTTATTTGAAACATATTCTATAACTTCTTCTCTTTTTAAACTATCAAAATCTATATCTATATCAGGCATAGTTAGTCTATCTGGATTTAAAAATCTTTCAAATATTAAATTATATTTAAGAGGATCTATATTTATTATACCAAGAGAATAATTGACTAAAGAAGCAGCCCCACTACCCCTTCCAGGACCTACTAAAATATTGTTCTTTTTAGCAAATAAAACAAAATCATAAACTATCAAGAAATAATCAACAAAATTCATCTTTTCAATAATAGAAAGTTCATACATTAATCTTTGTTTATATATATCACTCACATTACCATTAAGTCTTTTTTCTAATCCTTTTTTTGCAAGAGCCTTTAAATATTCATTAGAATTTTCTCTATAAATAGGAATATGTCTTTTAACCTCAGGTATTTTTATATCAATCAAATTACTAAACTGATAAGTAGTATACGCATATTCTTCTTTAATACTATTAATAAAATAACTATCTTCAATTTCGATTGAATCATTTATTGTAAGAGATTTATCTATATATTTAATATATTTAAAATACTCTTTATCACTTTCTTTAAAATATCTAACTAAATTTATATATACAATATTATTAGTTAATAATTTAGATTCTATATAACTCTTATCATCATAAAACTTTATATATACATTATTATATTTATCTTTTAAAGCATCATAATTTTCTATATCACATACCACTAATATATTATCATCTAGTAAACTTAAATCAATATAATCATCTATATTCTTATATGAAACTATTTTAAAAAGATTAACAAGTCCATTATAATTCTTAGCATATAGTAATAAATTAATTTCATCTATACTTATTTCAATACCTATAATTGGCTTAATATTATTTAAACTACATTTATTAATAAATTCCATAGTTCCAAAAAGATTACTATCAGTTATACCCAAAGTACTAATATTATTATTTTTTGCATATAAAACTAAATCATCTATTTTAATTAGACTATTCATTAAATCATACTCTGTTTTAATATTTAGCGGTATATAATTCATAATAAATCCTTTCTAAGTTAATTTTATCATAAATAATATTAAAGTTGTATAATACCAAAAAATTATTTTAAACAACATTTTAAAAATTATACAATAAAAAAGTTGCATTATGCAACTAATTATATTTATTGTCTACATCACTAAAATCAACACTATCTATTTCTTCTATTACTTCTAATTGATTTTCTATTATTTGTCTTAATCTTCTTTTTAATATATTGGTATTTCTTTTTAATTGGTCTGCATGATTTTGTGCTCTTTCTGCTTTTAATAAAGCATCATTAATTATTCTATTAGCATTATGTCTTGCTTGACTAATTAATGTTTCTGCTTCTTTTCTAGCAGTTGATTTAATTTGATCACCAGCATTCTCAGCATTATATATTGCTCTATTCATAGTATCTTCTATTCTTTGATAATAAGCAATTTGATCAACTAATTTTTTATTTTCTTCTTCAGTTTTTTTACTTTTAGTAAGCAACGCTTCATAGTTTTTGATAATATCATCTAAACATCTTTGAACTTGATATTTATCATAACCACGAAAAACTGTATCAAACTTTTTCATGCTCCACCTCTTATTTTATTTTACCAATATTATTGTATTCTACCAATCAGCCATATCATCTTTCTTAGTAGATTTTTTATTCTCATCTTCTGAAATATTTCCTTCTATCTCAAAACCCTTTGGTGCACAAATTACAATCCCAGGGCCAAGTTTTTGCATAGTACCTTCAATCGCATAAATAATTCCATTTAAGAAATCCATAATTCTTTTAGATACATCTGATGTAACTCTTTTAAAATTAACAACAACTTGATTCTTAGCTTTTAAATAATCTGCGATTTGTTGTGCTTCAGAAAATGCTCTTGGCTCTACTAATATTGTTTTATTTTTATACTCTTTATTACTACTTTTACTTGTTTCTTTTACATCCATAACTTCATTTTCTGCATCTTCATCATCTACTGAAAATAAATTCGGTAATTTTATTAAACCCATATTCATCCTCCTTATTTACACTACAATATAATTTTATCACATAAAATATTTTCTATCAATAAAAACTATTTAAAATTAAAAAATTCCTGTACACTGATGTGAACCCCAAATAGGAGACATCAAATAAAAAATCAAGGGCGAACGAAGTG
>JBJEED010000017.1:0-18503 GCA_051872765.1 Bacilli bacterium
TTATACTAAAAGGCTTTAATTAATATTAAAAAACTATGTTACTGCAAAACTCGGGTGGATAACATAATTGATAGTGTAGACTTAATTACTAAAATTATAAGCGCTAGTGGTGAATAAAATGTAAAATATTACATTTTATTTTTTTATTTATTGACTAATAATATTTTATGATGTTATAATTGATACATAAGGTAAAGGGTAGCCCCCTAAAAGAAAGGAAAGTGAGTTTAAAAAAATGAAAAAGAAAGGATTTACTTTAGTAGAATTATTAGCAGTTATTGCTATTTTAGCAATTTTAGTAGTTATAGCTATGCCAAATGTATTAGGTATGTTTAACTCATCTAAGAAGAACACATTTAAAACAGAAGTTCAAAGTATCTTAAAACAAGTTACTACTGACTATGTTCAACAATCTTTAAATGGATATAATTCAACATATGTTTTTGGAAATGTTGATCTTTCAGGGTTTAAAAATGCTGATGGTAGCGAAAAATATAAAGTATATAAATTAAATATTGAAACTACTAAAGAATATTTAATTAGAGTTGATAGTCAAGGTAATATAACTGATGCTATAATTGGCGATGGATCATATTGTTATAATGTTACGGGTACTGGAATTAAATATGCAGACGTTGATGATGATAACATTACTGACGGTAAATGTACTTTTCCAACTCCAGCAGAACCAGGAGAGTGGTAATATAATTAGAAGAGAAATCTTCTTTTTTTATTTGCCTTAAATTCTTTTAAAAATATAATAATTATTATATAATATATTAGGTGATATATATGAATTTAATAATTGGGAGTCATGTTAGTTTTAATAATAAAGAGCAGTTACTTGGTAGTGTTAAAGAAGCTCTTAGTTATAATGCAAATACATTTATGTTTTATACTGGGTCTACTCAAAGTACTCAAAGAAGTGAAATAAATGATAGTTTAACTTATGAAGCATTTAAGTTGATGGTTGATAATAATATTATTAGTGATAATGTTATTGTTCATGCTCCATATATTATTAATTTAGCTAATAGGCAAGATGAAAGTAAAGTTAAGTTTTATATAGATTTTTTTATTGATGAGTTAAATAGAGTTAAGAATTTAGGTTTTAATAAAATTGTTCTTCATCCTGGAAGTGCAGTTAATTGTACAAAAGAAGAGGGTATTAATAATATTATATTAGGACTAAATGAAGTAATTAGTAAGAGTAGTGATGTTATTATTTTGATTGAATATATGGCTGGTAAAGGGAATGAAGTTGGTAGTTGTATTGATGAGTTAAAGTTAATAATAGATGGTGTTATTGATAAAAATAGAATAGGGGTGTGTCTTGATACTTGTCATATGAATGATTCTGGTATTGATATAAATGAAATAGATGCATTTTTAGATGAATTTGATAGTAAAATTGGTATTAATAAAATAAAATGTTTTCATATAAATGATAGTTTAAATGATAAAGGATCTCATAAAGATAGACATGCTAATATTGGATATGGAACAATTGGATTTGATGCATTAATTAATGTAATCTATAATAAAAGACTTGAAAATGTTCCATTTATATTAGAGACACCATATGTTAATAGAAATAGTAAAGATGAGTTTGCACCATATAAATATGAAATAGAAAATATTAGAAATAAGAAATTTGAAGATTTTAAAAATGAGGTGTCACATGAATAGTGATGAATTTTTAGAACTAATAAAAAATAAAGCTTATGAAGATATATATAATTTTTTATATTCTTTTGGTTTAAATCCTGATGCTTTTAAACATTTAGAAGAAATAAAGTATGAGATGAAAGAATATAAGAAGGCACCTGTTTCGTATTTACCTCAAGAATATGTTATTCAAATAAGTAAAAGACTTATTGATAAGTGCTGTGAAAAATATAATAATAGAACACTTAGTCAAGATATAATAGATGCTGTAGAAGAGGCCGTTGTTCATGAAATATTACATGCTAATAGAACTATGTTGCTTGGTAATACTTTTTCTATAGATTCTTTTGATGATATGATATTAAATGAAAGAAATAAAAATCATGATGTTTCTAAATATAATGATTATTTATCTGAAATAGCTGATTTTATTGGACTAGATGAATTTGATAATATTATACCTGTAAAAGTTACTACTAGAAAAGTAGGTGTGTGTGATGTTATTGCATATGATAAGGTAAAAAAAGAATATCATGAATATAGTAATATTAATTGTAGTGAACTTTTGAACATGGATTATAAGACTTTTCTTATATCTTTGTCTAAAAAATTAAGACAAATAAAAAAATATCAAATAATTAATGATAAGTTAGATGCATCTTTTATGTCAACACCAGATGATTTTCTTTTAAATTATAAAATACCAGATATTATTGATATTGATAAACTATATGATGAGTTAGATGATAAAATAACTTTACAAAACGCAATAGAAGAAGCTTTTACAGAACTATTTGCTAAATTAGTGACATATAAAACTAATCCTAATAATTTATCAAGTGTTTTAAATAGTATTTCTAGGGATGATGATATTCAAGAAGATGTTAAGTATGCATCTAGATTGGTTGAAATAGCAAAATTTCCAATAATTGTGTGGTTTATGACTTCTGCATATGATGAAAACTATACTGATAAATTTAGAGAATTAATTGGAAAAGATTATGATAAATTTTTAGAGTTATTTGCTAGTGTTCAAGAATCTGAATTAGATGAAGAAGAAGTTAATCTTGATGATTTAATGAAACTTGATAGTATATTAGATGAAGTTGAGAGTATGAAAAGATAAAAAGTTTATTGATTTTTATTCAATAAACTTTTTATAATAATTGTATTTTTCTACTATTCTTTTGTATAATTCTTTGTTTAAATTCAAATTATGTCTAGAAATATAATCAGTAACATTACTATTTAATATTTCTTCATAATCGTTTTTTATAGCGTTATATATAATATCTATTTCTTCATCACTAGCGCATAAACATTCTTTAGTAATATAATTTTTTATATCTTCTTTAGTTACTTTGTTGATATAATTTTTTAATAGATCTATTTTCACTTAAATCCTCCTAATATTAGTATATTAAGAAGATTTTTATTTATTCATTTATTTTATTTAAATAGTTTATTAGGGCAAGCTTACCATATTCATATGTAAGAGAACCTTGTTGAAATAATACATATGGTTCTTTAATAGGCCCATCACAAGAAAGTTCTATAGATGATCCTTGTGTAAAAGATGGACTTGCCATTATAATCTTATGTTCATATCCAGGCATATCACTGGCAACAGGAACAATATGAGCATCAATTGCACCACTTGCTTGTATATTAGTTGCATATTTTGTAAGTTGCATTTCATCATTAAAATAAATAAGTTCTACAATGTCACATCTATCTTCATTATATTTAGGAGAAGTTTGTATTCCTAAATTTTCTAGTACTTTACTTGTTAATATTGATACTTTAAGAGCAGATGCAACAACGCTAGGTGCGAAATATAATCCTAGTGCAAACATTCTATTGGCATCAAATGAAGGTCCAACATCTCGTCCCTCTCCAGGAACACTAAGTCTATCAGCGCATAGATTTACTAATTCTTCGCGCCCTGCGATATAAGCTCCATTTGTGGCTATTCCAGCCCCAAGATTTTTAATTAAAGATCCTACTATTATATCTGCACCAACTTCAATAGGTGAATAATCTTCTACAAATTCGCAATAGCAATTATCTACAAATATAATAACATCTTTATTTATAGATTTAATAAAACTTATGACTTTTTTTAGTTTTGTTATATTGATTGAGTCTCTTAGGGAATATCCACGTGAGCGTTGTATATGGATGACTTTAATGTTAGAATTTAATTCATTTTTAATTTTATCATAATCAAAATCATTATTTAATAAATCTATTTCTTTATATTTAATTCCATAACTAATTAATGAACTTTTATTTTCTATAATACCAATTACTTCATGTAAAGTATCATATGGAGTACCACTGATAGATAAAAGAGTATCATTTGGTCTTAGTAATGCTTGTAGAGCTATTGTTATTGCATGACTTCCTGATATAAATTGATTTCTTACAAGAGCACTTTGTGCACCAAATATATAAGCAAATATATTGTCTAGTTTATCTCTACCTAAGTCATTATATCCATATCCATTAGTTCCTTTTAAATCACTTTCACTAAATTTATATTTATGAAAGGCATCAATTACTTTTTTAGAGTTAATTAAGGCTTGTTTATCAATTTTATCAAATATTTCTTTTAATTCGTTTTCGTATTTGTTAATTAATTCTAAATTATTCACGATTAATCCCTCCATCTATTTTGATAATACTATCATTTATATAACTAGCTTCATTAGATGATAGATAATAAACTAAATCAGCAATTTCATCTGGATTAGCAAATCTTTTAAGCAATATTTTATCTATTTCTTTTTTCTTAAATTCTTCACTTAATGTTTCATTCATTGGTGTATTAACCCAACCAGGACACACACAATTTACATTTATATAAGGACTAAAATGATGAGCAAGATTATGAGTTAAATTAATAAGCCCTGCTTTTGAAGCATCATATTCAAGTGAAAATTCATAGTAACTATCAATTCCATTGTTAGAAGATATATTAATAATTTTACCACTTTTATTTTTATACATTAAATTACCAAATAATCTTGATATTAAAAATACACTTACTAAATTAGTATCAAGAGTTTTAATAAAGTCTTCTTTAGTTTTATTATCAAATAGGTTGTCTATTGCAATTGCGGCATTATTAACAAGAACATCAATATTTTTAAATTTATCGACAACTATATTATATAAATTATCGATATCTTTTTCATTTGTGACATCACATCTTATACATGTGCAAGATACATTATATTCTTTTTCTATTTTTTCTTTTAAGACAAGTGCTTTTTCTTCATGATTAAGATATGTAAAAATAATATTATAATTGTTTTTTGCAAATTTAGTTACAATACTAGATCCAATACCACTAGAGCCACCTGTAATTAATATAGTCTTTTTATTCATAATTTCCTCCAAAACTAATGATATTTTAACATAATAATTAAGTATTTACTACTAAACTTTTATTTGAATTTACAAAATTGATTAAATATTTGTTTTTTTTGCTTGTAAACTTAAATTTTATTTGTTATAATCTTGTATGTATAAAAAAAGGAAGGAGTTATCCGAATGGCAAAGAAAGAAAACAGAGAAGGTATTGCTTTACAATGTACTGAATGCAAAAATATTAATTATTTAACAAGTAAAAATAAGAAAAATACTGAAGGAAAATTAGAAGTAAAAAAATACTGTTCAAAATGTAATAGAACAACTGCTCATAAAGAAAGAAAGGCTAATTAGTTATGATGTTTAATATAAATGATATTAAAAATGGTATGACTATTAAATATGAAGGAGTTATTTATCAAGTAGTTGATTTCCAACATGTTAAACCTGGAAAAGGTAGTGCTTTTGTTAAAACAAAACTTAAAAATTTAAGAGCAGGTACTACTCAAGAAATTACATTCAACGCAGGTATTAAAATGGAAAAGGCTGATGTTAGAAAGAGCCCATTATCATATTTATACCAAGCAGGTGATAATTATGTGTTTATGGATATGAATACATATGATCAATTTGAATTATCAAGTAGTGTTATAGGTGAAAATGATAAATTCTTAAAAGAAGGTATTGAAGTTGAATCAATGAGTATCGAAGGAGAAGTAGTAGGTATTAGTTTACCAGAAAAAGTTTCTTATAAAGTTATAAGTGCTCCTGATGCTGTTAAAGGTAATACTACTAGTGGTGCGCAAAAAGATGTTACTATTGAAACTGGTTATACTTTAAAAGCTCCATTATTCATTTCTGAAGGTGAAGAAATAGTTATTACTACTCGTGATGGTAAATATTTTAGTAGAGGATAAGAACTAATTTTTTAGTTCTTTTTAATTGACTTAAAATAGTGGATAATGTATTATAGATTTGAAGGTGGGATTTTGTTAAAATGGATAGTGAACATAATAATTTAAAAAATAATGAATTACAAGATGTTAATGAAGTTATTAAAACTTTAATTTTGATTAAGGATAATTTAGAAAATAAAGTTAAAGAAGAAACATGTTCTTATGAAAATAGCAAACTTATTTGTTCTATATCTACTGCGGCATTTCTAGTAAGTAATACATTAGTGATAATTTTAGCTCCGCAAGCTATAGGAATATCTGTGTTTTTAAGTACTATATTATTTGGATCATTGAGTCTTAATGAATTTATTGAATCACATTCTAGAAAAAGAATAATTAAAAATTTAAAAAATAAGATAAAATTTTTTGACTCACAGTTAGACGAGGCATATTTAAAAAGTGAAGAATTAAAATGTAATATAAAAGAAAAGAGATATAAAATAGAAAAAATTTATAAAAAGGAAGAACTATTTTCTGAATATAATAAACATCAAAAACGATTTATGAAATTATATAAAAATAATGCTTTAACTAATTATTTATTAAAAAAAGGATATTCAAGTGATGAAGTAGAATTATTTTATGAAATAATAGAAGAAGATTTAATTCAAAAAGTTAGAGAAGCAAATGAAAAAATTGCAGAAAAGCATTATTCTTTAAATAAAAAATCTAATGATAACATTGGCCTTTACTACTAAAAAGTAAAGGCTTTTTATATGGTAATATATTTACTTTATTTGATAAATATGTTAGAATATTCGACAATTATGTGAGAGGGGGAAATTGATGTGGAAGATGATTATTTTGAAACAAAAAATTTATATTTAGTTTATGTCGCACCTATTATAGGAACAATGGGAATTAATAATAGAATTGTTTTAAATGAGGATAATGGCTTTTATACAATAATTACATATGATGATATAGATGAGGAATATATTGATGTATTTACTGGATATGAGTATTTATTTCTAAGTGATTTAGAAAGAAAACCAACTTGGTATAAGTTAGACGCAGTTGGTTCTTATTGTATAACTAAAAAAGAACTATTAGTAAGATATCTAGATGTGCCACATAAAAATATATCTATTAAAGAATTAGAAAATCTTTATGTTAGATTTAATTCAAAATCATTAGAAGTAAATGATTTGATTCTAAATGCAATATTAAATTTGAATTATAAAATTATTTCTTCTTCCCTAAAAAGTAATGATAAAGTAATAGCATTAGAGATGTTAACTAGAATAACTAATGAATATACTCAAGCATTATTAGAATATAGAAATGGAACTAGTAGTTCTAATAATGACTATAATGAGACTAAAATTAGAGCATCATTTGCAAGAGAATTAATTAATTTTGAAAAAAATTTTGGTCTTTTAGAATTAAGTATAGATGAAGCAAATAAATTATCAGAAGATGTTATTGCTGTTTTAAAGTTAAGTAAAATTAGACTAGGGGAAATCAGAGATACAAAAAAGGCATTTAACTAAAGCAATTAAAGAGGAGTGTTATGATGAATAAAATTAATATAAATGATTTAGAAGTACCTAATAAACAAAAAAATTATAAACCATTAGCATCTATTCCGGCATTGATTGCTAATGACATATATAAAGGAGAGACAGAAATGAATGAATCTAAAAATAATTTACAAGCAGGTGAAATGATTATAGTTGATGACTTATTTATTATAGAAATTTCAAAACTAGTAGGTGTTAAATATGACAATTGTCAATATTATCCTATATTTGATAAAGATAATTGTTATTATACTATAGCTAGACTAACATCAACTAGTAGTGACTCACGTACATATACCGAAATTTTCACCAAAAATAGATTCTTTGAAATTAATAAAGGATTTAATAATTATACAGGTAATAGAGTTGTAAGTGATGCAATATCAGTTGTATCTCTCATGGATAAAGTTGATGAAAGAATTAGTAAAGAAGAGTTATCTAATATTTTAAAAACTAAAAATAGAAGAATAATTAGAGAAACTGATTATTTTTTACAATCAGTATTATCAGTTGCTTCTAAAGTATCATCATCTTCTTTAAGTCCTGAATTAAAAGATGAGATAACTAATCAATTAATGTTATTATCTGACGAATATGTTTCTGCATTAATTACGCTTAAAGAAGGTGGATATGAGAGTTCAAATAACGAAGTGAGTGAACTTAAAATAAAAGAAAGATTTTTTAAAAAATTAATTGAGATTGAACAAAATGTAAATTTATATTCAAATGTTACTTCTAAAGAATTATTAGATTCTAGAGAAGAGGTAAAAAGATTATTAAAATAAAAATCTAGGAGTTAAATTATGATAGAAACTAAAGATTTATATATTGTAGTGCTTGCAACTATCAATGAAGTAGAGAGAAAATCAAATGGGAAAATATATTTTAAATGGTATGATAGTGAGACTACTTATATTGTGGCAAAAAAAACTGAAGGTGGATTTGCTGAATTATATACAGACAATGTATATATGAGTTTAGATTATATAAAATGTGTTCCAGAACTAATAAAAGAAGGGAAAAAATTTGTATCTACTTATGAACCAGTAGTCAGATATATGAATGTTATAAGTGATACTATTAGTTTAGATGAACTTACACAAATTGTAAGATGGAAAAATAAAAAAACTATATTAGGAAATGATTACTTTTTGCAGTCAGTATTAGCGATAAATTCTAAAGTTTCATCTTCAAATTTAAGTGATGAAATAAAAGATGAGATAAATAATGATTTAAAATTATTATCTAATGAGTATATACTTTTATTAATTAGATTTAAAGAAGGTGAATATGAGAGTTCAAATAATGAAGTAAGTGAACTTAAAATAAAAGAAAAATACTTTAGAAAGTTAATTGAGATTGAACAAAAATTTAATTTATATTCAGATGTTGATAGTAGAGATTTATTAGACTTTAAAGATGAAATGACAAGATTATTAAGTAAAAATTAAGGGGGGTAATTATGATAGAAACTAAAAATTTATATATAGTTGGAATTACAACTATTGTTAAAGTAAAAAATAAGGGTATTCGTCAAAAAGAATATTTTTTTGATTCAAATGAAGAACTTCTTTATATTCCTGCAATAAAATCTGATGATGGATTTGTTGAATTGTTTACAGATGAGTTATATGAGACTAATGAAAGTTTAGTTTATGATGAAATAGAAGAAGGAAAAAAATTTGTATTAAGTTATGAGCCTGTTACTAGATATATGGGTACTATTAGTGCTACTATTAGCTTAGATGAGCTTACACAAATTGTTAGATATAAAAATGAAAAAATGAGATTAGATGAAGATTATTTTTTACAATCAATAAATGCGATATATTATAGATTATCAAAATCTACTTTATCAAGTGAAATAAAAGATGAGATAACAGACAAGTTAATATCATTATCTGAAGAATATATATTAGCACTTATTGCACTAAAAGAAGGCAAATATGAAAATTCAAATAATGAGGTAAGTGAACTAAATATTAAAATGAAATTCTTTAAAAGATTAATTGCAATAGAACAAAGAATAAATTTATACTCAAATATTAGTAGTACAGAATTGATGAATAGTAGAGACAAACTAAGAAGATTATTAAGAAGAAAGTAAGGCGTGAATTATGCTAGAAACTAAAAATTTATATATAGTTGGAATTACAACTATTCAAAATGTAATAGAAATATTTGGAAAACATAAATATTGCTTTTCCAAAAATGATACAACTTATATTGCTGCAGAAAAGACTAATGATGGTTTTGTTGAACTATTTACTGATGATATATATAATTATTTAAATAATCTTGAATATGAAAAAGCAGTAAAAGGAAAACAAGTAGTATTAGCCACGAACCAGTAACTAGATTTATGTCTAGTATTAGTGAAAACATTAGTTTAGATGAACTTACACATATTTTAGATAGTAAAAATAAAAATAGTGTAGTAGAAACTGATTATTTTTTACAATCTGTTCTTTCAATAAAATCTAAAGTTTTATATTCTAATTTAAGTGATAATATAAAAAAAGAAGTAATTAAGTCATTGGAGTTATTAGTAGAGGAATATACAACTGCACTTATTGCAGTTAAAGAAGGAAGATATCACAACTCAAATAATGAAGTAAGTGAATTTAAGATTAAGGAGAGATTCTTTAAAAGATTAATAGAGATTGAGCAAAGATTTAATCTATATTCAGATGTTAATACTAAAGATTTAGAAAAATTCAAGAAAGAGGCTATTAGGCTATTAAAATTATAAATATTAGAAATTAGAAGAAATTCTAATTTTTTTATAGTGTATTATATATTTTACGATAATAATATTAATGAAGGAGGATAATTCTTGACAAAAATAATTTTAATTTATAATATTATTAAATGAAAGCAAGAAAAGGTGATATATGAAAAATCTAGTAATAGTTGAAAGCCCTAGCAAAAGTCATACTATTGAAAAGTATCTAGGAAGTGATTATAAGGTTTTATCTTCTAAAGGGCATATTAGAGATTTAGCCACTACTGGTAAATTTGGTCTTGGAGTTGATCTTGAAGATAATTTTAAACCAAATTATATATTAATGAAAGGCAAAAGTAAATTAGTTAGTGAACTAAAAAAAGAAGCTTCTATGGCAGATAACATTATATTAGCAACCGATCCAGATAGAGAGGGAGAAGCGATTAGTTGGCATTTAAAAGAAACATTAAAATTAAATGAAAATAATTATGGAAGAGTTGTATTTAATGAAATAACAGAACCTGCGATTAAAGAGGCATTTTCTAAACCAAGAAAAATTGATGAGGATTTAGTACATAGTCAAGAAAGTAGAAGAATATTAGATAGAATAATAGGATTTAGATTAAGTAAATTAATGCAATATAAAACTGATGGTAAAAGTGCTGGTAGAGTACAAAGTGTTGCACTTAAATTAATTGTTGATAGAGAAAGAGAAATACTTGCATTTGTTCCTCAAGAATATTACACAATTGAAACTGATTTTGGTGATTTTAAAGCAGAATTAAAGAAATACAATAATAAAGATATAGAAATTAAAAGTTCTGTTTTAGCTGATGAAATTATATCTAAGTTATCTAATGCTTATAATATTGACAATGTTGATAAAAAATTAAAAAATAAGAAAAGTAAGCCTCCTTTCACTACAAGTACTCTTACACAAATGGCCTCAACAAAACTTGGATATCCTGCTAGTAAAACAATGGCAATCGCACAAAAATTATATGAAGGTATAAATTTAGGCGATGAAACGGTTGGTTTAATTTCTTATATGAGAACAGATTCAATTAGACTCTCTGAAATATTTGTAAAAGATACTTGTGCTTATATAAAATCTAATTATGGAAAAGAATATGTAGGGTATATTAAGAAAGCTAAAAGTAGTGAAAATGTTCAAGATGCGCATGAGGCAATAAGACCTACTAGTATATCAAGAACACCAGCTTCAATAAAAAAATATCTAAAACCAGAAGAGTATAAGTTATATAATCTTATATATACTAGAACACTTGCATCTTTAATGGCAGATGCTAAAGTTGAAGCAACAAGCGTTGATTTAGAAAATAAAGGATATATTTTTAGAGCAACAGGTCAAGTATATGTATTTGATGGGTATTTAAAGGTATATAAGGAATTTGAAGATACAGAAGATACTCTTCTTCCAGATTTTGCTAATTATAAATCAAATGTTATTGTTAGTGATAAGGTTGAAAAAATACAACATTTTACAGAACCAAAACCAAGATTTAGTGAGGCTAAATTAATTGCTGAAATGGAAGAATTAGGAATTGGAAGACCAAGCACCTATGCTAAGATAATCGATGTTTTAAAGTTAAGAAAATATGTAACTATTAAAGATAAGAAGTTTTATCCTACCGAAATAGGTATAAATGTAACTGATAAATTACAGGAATTCTTTTCATCTATAATAAATGTGAACTATACTGCTGATATGGAAAGAGAACTTGATGATATCGCAGAGGGAAAATTAATTTGGTATGAAGTTCTTGATAAATTTTATAAAGATTTTGAGCCTGCTTTAAATGATGCTTTTTCTAATATGGAAAAAGATGCACCTGAAGAAACTGGAGAATTATGCCCTAATTGTAAGAGCCCATTAGTGATTAGAAATGGCAAATATGGTAAATTTGTGGCATGTTCAAATTATCCTGAATGTAAATATATTAAAAAAGAAGAAAAAGAAATTATAGAAATTTGTGATTGTCCTAATTGTGATGGCAAAATTGTAGAAAAGAAAACTAAGAAAGGTAAAATCTTTTATGGTTGTAACAATTATCCTAAATGTAAAAATGCTTTTTGGGATAAACCAACTGGTGAAGTTTGTTCTAAATGTGGATCACTAATGGTAGAGAGTAAAGATAAAATTAAGTGTTCACAATGTGATAAATAAGTATTTTTTCAATAAAATTAACAAAAAAAACTTAATTTGCTTGCAATTTATATTAGTTATGCTACAATTAGTATGTAAGTATCGTACTAAGGTTATGGTGCTTATGAAAGATATGGGAGGTAATTTACTATGAGTAAAACTGAATTAGTAGAATTTATTGCTGCTAAAGCTGGATTAACTAAAGCTGATGCAACAAGAGCACTAGATGCTACAATGGAAGGTATTACTACTGGACTTAAAAAGGAAGGTAAAGTAACACTAGTAGGATTTGGTACTTTTACTGCAAAGAAAAGAGCTGCTAGAGAGGGTATTAACCCATTAACAAAAGCACCTCTTAAGATTCCTGCAAAAGTAGTAACTGGATTTAAAGCTGGAAGCAAATTAAAAGATGCTTTAAATTAATAAAAAGCCTTTATGGCTTTTTTGTTTGAGATGATGTATAATAATGTAAATAAAACATTTTCCTATATGTAATTAATAATTTTAATGTTATACTAATAATAATGATAGAGGTGTGATTTATGAAATTGTTAAAAAATATTGTATTTTTAACGTTTATATTTTTTATTGGAAGTACGATTATTAATGCAGAAACTGACTATGGAGAAATTAATGTTAGTTCATGTCCTAAAACAGGAGCTACATTAATAGCGGAATATGATACTAAGGGAGGTAATAAGCTAGAAAGTACTGTTCAATTAGGAGATCCAAATAAAAAATTATCAATTCCTACAAGAGATGGATATGAATTTATTGGTTGGTATTATGATGAAAACTATACATTAAAAGTAAGTGGAGATACTATTGGAAGTTTAGACACATCATATGCTTCAGTAACTGTTGATAAAAATGGTTGTAAGGGTACTCCAACAATTAAAATATATGCTAGATGGGCAGAAATTATAAACATAGATCCTGTAGGTCCTTGCTATATTGCAGAAACAGGAGCTACATTAATAGCAGAATATAATACTATGGGAGGTAATGAGTTAAAAAGTACTATTCAATTAGGAGATCCAAATAAAAAATTATCAATTCCTACAAGAGATGGATATGACTTTATTGGTTGGTATTATGATGAAAACTATACATTAAAGGTTAGTGGAGATACCATGGGAAGTTTAGATACAAAATATGCTTCAGTAACTGTTGATAATTGCGGTAATAAAGGTACCCCAACAATTAAATTATATGCTAGATGGGAAAAGAAAAAAACATCTAGTGGAGCTTATTCATGTCCTAAGACAGGAGCACAATTAATAGTAAATTATGTTACTAAAGGTGGTAGTAATTTATCAGATTCTATTCTTTTAGATGACAAAACTAAAGTGTTATCAACGCCAATAAAAGAAGGATACAAATTTATTGGTTGGTATTATGATGAAAACTATACATTAAAAGTAAGTGTAGATACTATGGGAAGTTTAGATACATCATATGCATCAGTTATAGTGGATAAAAATGGTTGTAAGGGTACTCCAACAATTAAATTATATGCTAGATGGACTTTACAACCATTTACTGATGAAACAATTGATAAAGATGAAAATGTATCAACCCCATCTGATATAATTGATAATCCAGTTTATATAGATAATAATCAAATTATTAAAAATGATGAAGATTTAAAAAATATTGATAATAAAACTCTAATTGGTTTATCTGCTGTTTTAGGAACTGGTGTAGTTGGATATATAATTTTTAATATATTAAGAAAGAAAAAAATAATATAAATATTATATAATAAAAAATGTATATAAAAGTGATTTTATATTGTTGACAAACAAAATAAAGTGTTTTATAATCATTTTATTCGAACAGATGACGAAGAGGGTATATAATGGTTATTATAGAGAGGTAGTGGTTGGTGTAAACTACTAATATAAAGTTATATATAAATCACTTCTGATGTTGCTTATGGATAAGATAAGCACGCTTAAAAAGCGTTATAAAATTAAGTTAATTAAAGGATGGTACCGCTATATATAGCTCCTTGTGCCATTCTTTTTTATTTTGAAGAGAGGGAAGAAAATGGAAAAATTTAAAAGTTTATCAAAAGACACAGTTAATGTTAATGAAGAGAAAATCTTAGCTAGTTGGAAAAAAATGGACATATTAAATAAAACTATAGAAAATAGAAAAGATTGTCCTAATTTTGTTTTTTATGATGGACCAGCAACTGCTAATGGACATCCTGGATTACATCATATGGTAGCTAAATTCTTAAAAGATACTTTTTGTAAGTATAAAACTATGCAAGGTTATAAAGTAATTAGAAAAGTAGGATGGGATACTCATGGCTTGCCTGTAGAAGTAGAAGTTGAAAAGGAACTTGGATTTACAAATAAAAATGATATTGAAAAATATGGTATAGATAAATTTAATAAAAAATGTAAAGAATCAGTTAGAAGAAACGAGAAAACATTTACAGATCTTACAGATAAAATGGGACAATTTATAGATACTGATAATCCATATGTAACATATAATAATGATTATATTGAAACTGAATGGTGGATTTTAAAGAAATTCTTTGATGAGGGATTATTTTATGAAGGTAGTAAGATATTACCTTATTGTACTAGATGTGGAACTGGTCTTGCTTCACATGAAGTAGCTCAAGGATATAAAGAAGTAGATGTAGATAGTGTTATTGTTCCAATGAAACTTAAAGATAGAGATGCATATTTCTTAGTTTGGACAACAACTCCATGGACACTACTTGCTAATGTTGCTTTATGTGTTCATCCAAATTATGAATATGTTGAAGTTAATTCTAAAGGATATACTTTTATTATTGCAAAATCATTATTACATCAAGTATTAGGTGATGATGTTGAAGTAGTTAAAGAATATACAGGTAAAGATTTAGAATATATTGAATATGAACAATTATTACCATTTTTAAGTGTTAATAAAAAAGCATTCTTTGTTTGTTGTGATGAGTATGTTACAGCTGAGGATGGAACTGGTATAGTACATATCGCACCTGCTTTTGGAGCAGAAGATGCAAATGTTGGAAAAAAATATAATTTGCCATATTTAAATCCAGTTGGTGAAGATGGTTGTTATACTGATGGTCCATGGACTGGGGTTAGTGTATTTGAAGCAGATAAAGAAGTAATTAAGTACTTAAAAGAAAATGATAAATTATTCAAAAAAATCAAATTAACACATAACTATCCTCATTGTTGGAGATGTGGAACACCACTTTTATATTATTCTAAGCCTAGCTATTATTTAGAAGTAACTAAAATAAAAGATAAAATTATTGAAGAAAATAATAAAGTAAATTGGTTTCCATCATATGTAGGTGAAAAAAGATTTGGAAATTGGCTTGAAAATATGAATGACTGGGCAATATCAAGAAATAGATATTGGGGTACACCACTTCCTTTATGGATATGTGAGTGTGGTCATCAAGAAATGATTGGTAGTAGAGAAGAACTTGTTGAGAAATCAATAGAAAAGATTGATTTAAATATTGATTTACATAGACCGTATGTAGATAGTGTTCATATCAGATGCCCTCATTGTGGTAAAGAAATGACTAGAACTCAATGTGTAATAGATTGTTGGTTTGATTCAGGTTCTATGCCATTTAGTCAATATCATTATCCATTTGAAAATAAAGAATTTTGGAAAACTCAATTTCCAGCAGATTATATATGTGAAGGTATAGATCAAACAAGAGGATGGTTTTATTCATTGTTAGTAATATCTGTATTTGTAACAGGAAAATCTCCATATAAAAATGTATTAGTAAATGATTTGCTTTTAGATAAAGAAGGTAAAAAGATGAGTAAATCTAAAGGTAATATAGTAGAGCCATTTACTACTATGAAAACATATGGTGCTGATGCAGTTAGATGGTATTTACCATATGTAAGTCCAGTATGGACACCATTAAAGTTTGATATTGATGGTGTTAAGGAAGTTAATTCTAAATTCTTTAATACTCTTAAAAATACTTATACTTTCTTTGAAATGTATGCTAATACTGATGAAGTAGATCCAAGAAAATTTGAAGTAGATTATAAAGATCTTGAAGATATAGATAAATGGTTATTATCAAAATATAACAATTTAGTTATTGATGTTACTAAAGTAATGGATGAATATGATGTTAATAAAGCAGTTCATTTAATTCAATACTTTGTATGTGAAGAGTTATCAAACTGGTATATTAGAAGAAATAGAAGAAGATTTTGGGGAAGCAAGCTAGATAATTCTAAAAAAGCAGTTTATAAAACTACTTATGATGTACTTGTTGGTGTATGTAAATTAATAGCTCCAATATCACCTTTTATATCTGAAGAAATATATAGAAATTTAACTGGTGAAAAGAGTGTTCATTTAGCAGATTATCCAAAAGCTAATAAGAAATTAATTGATAATAAATTAGAAGAAAAAATGGATCTTGTTATTGAACTTATAAGTAGTGCTAGAAATATTAGAGAAGAGGCTAAAATTAAAGTAAGACAACCTATTAGTGAAGTAATATTTGAAGATAAATACAAAAAAATGCTTATTGGTTTTGAAGATTTATTTAAAGAAGAGTTAAATGTAAAAAATATTGTTTGGGCTAAAAATATTTCTGATTATGTAAGTGTTGAATATAAGCCTAATTTTAAAGAAGTAGGTAAACTATTTGGAAGCAATATGAGTAAATTTAGTGAATATTTAACTAATATTACACAGGAAGATATAAAAGTACTTGAAAGTGGAAAATTACATCTTACTTTTGATGGAATCGATTATTTAATTGAACCTAATTATGTTATTAAGAATATTAAAGCTAAAGAAGGATATAACGCAGTAATGCTAAATTATAAAACAGTAGTTATTAATTCTACTTTAACTTCTGATTTAATTAATGAAGGATTGGCTCGTGAGATAGTATCTAAAATTCAAAATTTAAGAAAAACTAGTGATTTTAATATTACTGATAGAATAGATGTTAAATTTAGCGGACCAAAAGAAATTAAAGATGCAGTTAAAGCATTTAAGAAATATATAATGTCTGAAGTATTAGCACTAACATTTACAGAAGATGAAAATGCAGATACTTTAATAAAAATAAATGATTATGATATGAAAATATCATTAAAACAAGTAAAATAAAAGATTATAAATCCCAAATTCAATTATATGAAAATGGGATTTTTTTACTTGAAAAAGTATTTTTAGCATGCTAGAATAAGTAACTATAAAGGAGCTTATATTTATGAAATATGATGAGTTTGATAATTTATATATTAAGATTATTAATAGATTAAATAGTGATGATGTGGTTTCTCAGGGAGATATAGTTAGTTTAAAAGATATTCAAGATGCTTGTAATGAAAAATTAGGTGTGTATAATAAATATTTAATATATGATATACCATATACAATTAGATTAATAAATAAAAATGCTTTTTCTTTTTCACATTTAAGAAAAGTTTATCCAAATTTAACTAATATTAAATCTTATGTTACTGATACTGGTAATGTTTATGTTAGATGTGTATTTAAAAAAGAATATGAAGTAAAATATATTTTATTTTCTAAAGATAATGATAATATAGAAATATGTAGTAGTAATTTTGAAAAAGGAGAGGATATAGAATTTTTAAAGAGAAATAGTTGTATATTAATGAGCATTTTATCAGCACTTGAATTATTTGTGAAAGATTATCCTAATGTTGAGTATGTATGGAATAAAGACTATAGGAATATGCTTGATCAAAATATTAGTGATAATGAATTTATAAGTGAAATTCATTTAAATAATCCTGAAAATACTCGTGTAACTTTTTTAAATAGAAATGAGTATTGTATTGCTGGGACTAAAAATTATAAATATGGTGAATTATATGATTATTTAGAACTTTATAAAGATGCTTTTTTAAGAAAGACAGCAGTTAATATTAATGATTTAGATCCTTTTATAAAAGAAATAGTAAAAGATTATTTAAATAATAAAAAAACTCATAGTATTAAAATGACAAAGTAAAAGCCTATTATAGGCTTTTTATTTGCTTACAATTATCATTGTAAGCTTGTTAAAACCACGGACTATGTCC
>JBJEED010000018.1:0-3390 GCA_051872765.1 Bacilli bacterium
ATTTTCAAAAGTATTGTTAGTATATTTATTTCCAATTTTCTTCATCGTTACCTCTTTTTCTATTAATTATATTAAAGTTTTCTTTATGTTTTCACTACCCTATATTTTTATAGTTTTTTTATAAAAAATATAGTAAATATGTAAAAAGGACTTAGTAATTTTTTCTTTATTTATAAAGGTTTGAGTATGTTTTTTCTTAAGTCTCCATTACTCAGTTAATCGAAGTCTTAGAAAAACTTTTTTCTTCATTACTCATTTATATCACTTTCTTTTTGTTTTTTAATTATTTCTATACTTTTCTTCAAAAATAATTTTTGCTTTTTTCACAAAATAATTACCTTTATCATAATTGATTCCAGTACTTTCTAAAGCCGCAATCATTTTTTCTATAGTATTATACTTTTCATTCTCTTCGATTTCAATAAATAAATATTTATTATTAACATCTTCAAGGCAAATTTGTAATTCATCTTTTTCATATACATCTATATAGTCAACAACTCTTATTAACTCTTTATATCCTATTGTGTTTAAAAATCTACTGGCATCATCTTTATTAACCACTTGTACTTTTGATTTTCCTTGTTTAATTATATTTTCATCCTCATCATATTCTTTGTATTTATACATAAGATAATGCTTTTTATCATCAATACTTCTAACTAAAATACTTTTTTTTAAAACCTCCAATGAATTTGTATTTAAATCCACATTGTTTGGAACATAATAAATATCATCAACAATATAACTATCAATTTTTATATAATTATTAACATTAAAAAAACTTATTAAATCATTTTTTGAAATGTTAATAGTTACAGTTATCTCTTTTTCAAAACTCATTTTATTTAATCCTTTCCTTTATATAAGCAATCCTAAAGTATGTCAGATACTACTTAGTAATAATATTTTCTTCTTTTATAATTATCTTTCTTATAATTTCAATTTATCTAATTATATCATATTCTCAAATTAAATAGATTGGTAAAATACATTTTATATACGATTGTATTATGCATTTTATAATTGATTAGTCAACAATATAAGTGGTATACTTTTATTATAGAAAGGAAGGTATGTATGCCATATATTAAAACAAGTACAAATGTAAAAATAGAAGAAGAAAAACTTAATACTATTAAATCTAAAATGGGACAGGCTATTAAATTGATGGGAAAAGCTGAAGACTGGCTTATGTTAGAATTCAATGATGATATTAAAATGTATTTTAGAGGGAATTGTGATAATCCTATTGCTTTTTTAGATGTTAGAGTTTTAGGTAGTGTTAATAATAGTAATGAAATGACTCATGAACTTACAAATATTATTTCTAATGAACTTGGCATTTCACCTAATAATATTTATATTTCATATCAAGGATATTCTGATTGGGGATATAATGGAAGTAATTTTTAAAACAGACTTTTCTGTTTTTTATTTATTTTAAGATATTCTCTAAAAATAATTATAAGTTTATTAGTAATTTTTATTATCAATATAAATATAAGATTGTGGTGCTTGATTTATATTAAATTCTTTTAATTCTTTTGGTATATCATATTTAATATATTCTTTTATTTTATACGCAATTGCATATTCTTTATTTTTAAAATATTCATCATACTTTTTCTTATCAATGCCACCATATTCATTTGTTTTTTTCCATATTATTTCTTTATTATCATATAATATTTCCTCTATAATTAATTCACCTATTACCTTTTTTATTGGATAAGAAGAATAAACTATTATTTTATTTGGATTATTTTTACATTTTATTTTTCTATATTCATACTTTTTATAACCACTAAATATCTTATTAACATATTCTGGTTTTATTGACATTAAAATTGTACTCATTTTATTTCCTTAACATATACATATTCATCACCAAGTTTTTTATATAATTTATAATTATTGCTAGTTATAAATTTAATAAACTCTTTATTACTATTCCTACATGTACAATAAATTGTATTAATATTGTTCACAATAGCTACATCATCTGCTATCTTTAAATAAAAACTTCCTATTCCTTTATTAGTTTCAAGTACATTTAGAGTCCTAATTTTTAGCACATTCTTCTTATCAATTTGTTGTGAATCAGTTTCATTTATCTTTAAAATTAATAAAGAAGTAATATTATTATCTTTTCTTGTAAAATAACATTCTTCATTTTTATTAATTAGTTTTAAATACCATTGTTTAGAGTTAGGATAATTATTCTTTATATTTGTAAAAATATTATCAGCATAGCTAATCATTGAAATATAATTTTTTTCAATTACAAAGTTATAATTCTTTCTTAATTTTATTGCAACAACTCCATATTTATTTTGATCATCTCTGCTATAAAAACAGTTTAATGAATTTAATAAACCCTTAGTACTTTCCTGTGATGAAGCTAAAAATTTAATATCAATTTTATCAATTAATTCTTCAAAATCATTAAAATATAATAAATCTTCTACTTCATAAATAATCTTTTCTTCTTTTAATGGTTCTTTTTGAAATTCTATTAGATCACCTTTTTTAATTTTTCTTCTTTTTTCATCATTCAATCTTATTTCATATTCTTTTGTATCATATTTTATATAATTGAAAAATTTTTCTTGTAGTTTCATTATGTGCATATATAATTTCCCTCTTTCAATAAAATCTATTTTCATTTATAATTAATTTTTTTATTAACTATTTTATATATTTTCACTTAATTTCAATAACAATCAAATTTTTATTTTGTTTTTAAATCAAAACATTACATATGGTGGCTTTGAATTAAGTTTTATTTCTTCTTCTATTAATTTCACTGGACTATCTATAAATTCTCGCATTAAATTATTTGTTTTTTTAAAATTTTCTATTAACTCCGATGTTAATTCTTTTCGAAGTAAAGATTTTTTTATATTTACTAGGGCTGATGTTTTAAAATTAGCATCCCCTCTTAAATCAAGTGATGTCCTAACTTCACAATAATAAGCATATCGATATAATTCTATTAATAAATCAATTACTTTATCTTCTTCATAATTTCCATTTAAAATTAAATCAATAATCTCATTATAAATATCTATTTTAAATGATTTTTTTGAATTATAAATATTTTTACAATTATTAGCTAATTTTATAACCACATTATTCATAACCTATTTCCTCCATTTTATATTATTTATTATATCATATCTATTGTATAATTTAAATTAATTGTTTCTAATACAATAAGCATAAAATAATTATAAATAGCTATTATAAATGTGGCTTTTTCCATAATCTTCGTTTTTATTATCTATACGGTTTATTTTATACTTCTTGCTTATATAATTTATTTGATTTTCCCCCGAGTTTTGCAGTAACATAGTTTTTTAATATTAATTAAAGCCTTTTAGTATA
>JBJEED010000019.1:0-3352 GCA_051872765.1 Bacilli bacterium
AGTAATGCGATGCACGCTAATAAAATATTGATTTTTTTAGTTGTACTCATATTATCTCCACCCTATAATATAAAAAAATTATAACATATTATAAAATTTTATACAATCATTTTTTTGATTTTGGTTTAGGGTTTTAGAATATGTTTTTGTTTGACACAAAATGTTTTTTTTATTGTTTGTTCGGTAACTATTCAGACTATGAAATAAAAATTATTAACAAAGAGAAAAATAAACACTGATATATAAGGGTTTGCAAAACCCTTATTTTTGTGTTATTAACAAAATAAAAAAATTATATTAAAAGTCTTGAAATATATGAATATTAATGTAATACTTTAATTATAAAGGTGGTGATTGTAATGGCTAGAGATTATGAACTTAGTATGTACAAAGAATTTGAAAAATTAAATAATAAAATTGATAAGTTACTTGAAACCAATAAAGAACAATCACTTACCATTTATTCTTTAAGATTAGAAATAAGAAATTTAAATAAAAAGCTAGATGAAAAAGATAAAACTATAAAAAAGTTAGAACAAGAAATAGATAAATTAAGAAATAAAAATAATAAAAATAGTAGTAATTCATCTAGACCATCATCAACTGATATAGTTAAACCAAAAGGTAAAACTGGAGCAAATATTTACAACTCGAGAGAAAAGACAAATAAGAAACCCGGAGGTCAATTTGGTCATAAAGGAAGTAATCTTGATAAAGCAAAAATTGAGAAACTTATACAAGATAAAAAAATTAAAGTTGTTGATAGAATTCATTATATAAAAACAAAAAATAAGGAAGAGATAGTTAAGTATAAAGTTGGGTTAAATGTAATACCTTTTGTAGAAAGGCATATTTTTAAACACGATGAAAATAGTAAAGAAACATTGCCAAAAGAGTATTATACAGATGTAGTATATCATAATAGTATAAAAGCATTATCAATTCACCTTGGAGCATACAATGTCATTAGTTATGATAGATTGTCAGAATTTTTTGAAGTGATATCAAATGGAATAATAAAAATATCAAATGGTAGTTTAGTGAATTTTTTAAAAGAGTTTAGTGTAAAAGCAAATAATTCATTAATAAATTTAGAAAATCATTTATTAAATCAAAATGATATTTTAACCGATGAAACATCCAGTAAGTTAAATGGAAAAAATATGCATGTAAGAAATTATAGTTGTATGGATACAGTTATTTATAAAGCACATAAAAATAAAGGACATAAACCAATAAAAGAAGATGATATACTTACTAGATTTACCGGAGGAATAATGGGTGATCATGATACAACTTTATATTCGTATGGAACAAGAAATTATGAATGTAATGCACATGTAAAAAGATATTTAGAAGAATTAATCCAAAATATAAAAAACATACAATGGCCAAGATTAATGCAAGAATTATTGACAAAAATGTATAAAACGAAAGAAATTATTAAAAAGTATGGAATTACACAATTCAGCAAAGAACAAGTAACAGAATATGAAAGAAGTTATGATGAAATACTATATCTTGCAGAAAAAGAAAATAAAGAAATTAAGTCAACATATTATAAAGATAAAGCAGAAAATCTTAGAAAAAGAATGAAAAAATATAAGAAAAATCATTTATATTTTATTAAAGATTTTAAAGTTATGTATGATAACAATATGAGTGAAAGAGATTTAAGATTTTTTAAGAGAAAAACAAAAATATCTGGTGGATTTAGAAATCTAGATTTTGCTAAATATTATGTTGATACTCTATCTATCATTAAAACATCAATAAAAAGAGAAATTAATCCATATGTTATTATAAACGATGTACTTGCTAACAAAATAGTATTTTCATAATAAAAAATGAGCAATTATCATAAATTACGGTTCTATAATATATGGTGGGTGTAAAGTACACTCGCCTTTTATATTTTTATATAAAAAAGGACATAATTTAAACCAAATCTTTGATAAAATAAATTTGAACCAAAACAAAGAAAAGAGGTTTTAAATTATGTCACATGAATATTGTATATTAGATTTACTAAATATTAAAGATAAAAATATAAAATTAATTGATAATTTTTATAAAATGGAAAAAATTGACAACATTGATTATAAAATTATCGAAGCAAAACTATCTTATGAACCACTATATTGCTTAAAATGTGGATGTGTTTTTGATAGTGATAACACATATGAAAAGAATGGTTTTAAGACTTCTGATATTCTTATGTTAGATGTTGCTAATTATGGTTGTATTTTAAGATTACATAAGCAAAGATTTATATGTCACTCTTGTAATAAAAAATTCTTTGCTACAACCAAAATTGTTGATGAAGGTTGTTTTATTTCTAATCAAGTTAAACATGCTATTGCTTTAGAACTTAAAAACAAAATATCAGAAAAAGACATTGCCAAAAGATACAGAGTTTCTCCTAATACTGTTGAAAGAATTATTGATTCTTATTACGAAACTAAAAAACTGTACAAAAATCACTTACCTGAAGTATTATCTTTTGATGAATTTAAGTCTGTTAAATCTGCTGATGGTGCTATGAGTTTTCATATGGTTGATGGCAAAACTGGTAAAACTATTGATATAGTTGAAGATAGACGTTTAAAGAGTCTTCTAACTTACTTCTCATACTATACTCACAAAGCAAGATCTAAAGTTAAATTAATTGTTATTGATATGTATTCTCCTTATATTTCTCTTATTAAAGTAATGTTCCCTAATGCTGAAATTATTATTGATAAATTCCACTTAACTCAGTTAATTTCTACTGCACTTAATAAAACTAGAATCATGTTAATGAAAAAAGATAAAAAGAATTATAATAAATTAAAAAGATACTGGAGACTTATATTAAAACCTAGAAGTGAACTTGATATATCTAAATGGCGAAAGTACAGATGTTTTGATTCTTTAATGACTCAACAAGATGTGGTTAATTATTTAATTAATACAAGTGAAAAACTAAGACAAACGTACGAAGTATATCAAAACATTTTATCAGCTATACAAAGTAACAATTATTTAGAGTTAGAGAAAGCTTTAAATACACAAAATGATAAAATATCAAGTTATATGAAAACTTCTATTAAAACTTTAAAGAAATACTTGCCATACATAAAAAATACTTTATCCAACCCTTATCATAATGGTTTTGTTGAAGGTAATAATAATTTTATTAAAGTAATAAAGAGAATAGCTTTTGGTTTTAGATCTTTTAGAAGATTTAAAGCAAGAATTATGATTTGCAAAAATTTATTAAGCATGAAAAAAGTTAGTGCATAAATTACACTAACTCGTTCAAATTTCTTTATCAATTTTTGGGCTTACACCCACTATTTGACAAAGAGCC
>JBJEED010000020.1:0-3191 GCA_051872765.1 Bacilli bacterium
AAAACCAAAAAAATAAAATTTTATACAATAAATTACACCTTTTCGCATAATTCGACAAACTTTGCAAAAAAATTGTGATAGAATCCATAAAAACAAAAGAAAAATCCCTAAACTACCAAAGAAGGAAAAATAATAAGGAGTTGGGGGAGAAAATGGATATATCACAAAATAAATTGAAAAATATAAATAAATATTCTAAACACACAATTAACCATTTATAAGTTATTTGTGTGTTTTTTTCAATTATTTTAATATCCAATAAAATACTACACTAATTTATAAAAATGTTCTAAGGAAAAATGAAAAAAAGAGATATATGTTAGTGTAGTTTTGAGCATTATTACATAAATCTCAGCCTACACAAAAGGAGTGTAGTTGATTTGAGATTCAGTGTATTAAGAATGTCTGAAAAAATAATCAAAGAGGTTGAATTTATCTGTAAAGGTAGATTTGACCTCTTTTTGCTTTTATATGGATTAGTAAAATGCAGATCTCCACCTCGCATTCAATTCAAAAACGAATTGAATGGAGGAAAGAAGAATGAAAAAGCATTCAAAAATTAAGCGAGAGATAATAGATACATATATTGTTTTTAGTAATAGTGATGATAGTAAAAATGTTATTGTATTTAAAGATGAAAACGGAAAATCAAAAATTATTAGAGCAAATGAAACATTAAGAAATGAATATAAGAGAAGAAAAAGTGAAGAAAACTCACAAAATATTAAATTTAGTAGGTATATAGAACATTCAGAACTAACAGATATTTCATTAAATAAGAGATCTATAAATAAAGAAATTAGTTTAGAAGAACAAGTTATTTCAAATTTGGAATCAGAAAGAATAATAAAAGAAATTTGGAAATTACCTACACCACAAAATAGGCGAGTTTATATGTATATAGTAGATGAATTTTCATATACAAAAATAGCAAAAATAGAAAATCGTTCTATTCCTACAGTAAAGGAGAGTATAGACAGAGGATTAGAAAACTTAAGAAAAAAATTAAAGAAATTTTATAAGTAGCCCTAAAAAATGATGTGCTAACTGAAAAAACAAGTGAGAGGAGTTGATCTTTCTTGCTTGTTTTCTTTTGGAAAACGGATAGCACATTGACAAGTAAATATATTAGTTACAAGACTTTAACTAATATAAGGAGCTCCAAGAAGGCGAATGTTATTAAAAATAAATAGCGACTATAATGAGGGAAAAAGCAAACGATGGTAAGTTTGTGTTGGCGAAGATCTATATTAGTAATAATGATACTTCAGCTCGGCTTAATTTATATTGAGGAGTTGCTCGGTTGGATAACGGAGAGGTTTAAATACCTATGTGATAGATACCAATTTCACTTGTAACTAATTTCAAAAGTTTATAAGTGAAAGGATTTGATTAAAATGAAATTAAATAATGTAAAAACAGTAACTAAGAAACAGGCTAAAGCTTATGCAGTTATAGCATTAGATATATTAGGAAGTACACCAAACGATATTGATGTAAAAATGCTTGATTCAGAAATTGATGTCGCAATGAAATTATATAGTCCACGAGAAGCTACAGAAAAAGCAGAAAAAATTAAAGCGAAAGGTGGATTAGTGAAATGGATGAAAAAATAGGTATAAATATAAAAGAAGCATCAGAGATATTAGGAATTAGTAAACAATTAATGACAGAATTAACTAAGCTTAAAGATTTTCCTTGTATTAAATTTGAAAGAAGAATTGTAATAAACAAACCACAGATGATCGAATGGTTTAATAAAAATTCAGGAAGAATCATTGTGTAGGGTTTGGATTTATGAAGATAAGGATTTATAATATTGGTAGTATATTTTACTTCTTAATATTATGAATCCTATTTTTATGGAGGAAATAATATGGGAAGAAGAGCAAAAAATGATAATACAAGGAGAGTAAAGGGAGAAGGCACAATAAGAAAAAAAGGTAATGGATATGAAGGGAGGATTACAGTTGAGGTAAATGGTGTAAGAAAACAAGTTTCAGTCTATGATAAAAGCCAAAGAGTAGTTGTAGAAAAAATGCAAGAGCTTAGAAAGAAGAGAGATGACAACTATTATATTGAAAATAAAAACATAACTTTGGAAGAATGGCTAAAAGAATGGATGAGAGTTTATAAAAAGCCATATATATCACCTAGAACTTATCAGGGTTATGTTGAAAAATCTAAAACAATATTAGAACATTTAGGAAATATGCAATTACAAAAAATAGAATTATATCATTTACAAAAATTTATTAGTGATTTACAAAATGAAGGTAAATCGCCTAAATCTTTAAGACATTATTATAGTATTTTAAAAATGTGTTTTGATGATGCAATTATGTGTAGGCATATATCACTAAATCCAACAAGGAATTTAAAATTGCCATCAATGAGAAGAAAAGAATTAAATATAATGACAAAAGAAGAACAACTTGTATTTGAAGGATTTATGAAAAAATATAGAATGGGAACAGCTTATATAGTATTAGTTAATACTGGACTTAGAGCAGGAGAACTAAGTGGATTAACATGGAAAGATGTTGATTTTGAAAACAAAGCTCTATATGTAAGAAGAGGTATGCAAAAAATAACAACTTATGATGATGAGTTTAATAAAGTAAAAAGAGAAAGAAAAGTTACAGATGTAAAAACAGAAAATAGTTATAGAGTTGTACCAATGCTAGATAAAGTAGTAAGAATTCTACAAGAATACAAGAAAAAAGTACAAGCAGAGCAAGAAGAACTTGCTGAATTAGGAGAAGGATTTAAAGAGGATGATTTTATATTTAAAACAAAATGTAATCATCCAATAACATCTGAATACTTAAGAAAAACTTGTCAGGAAATATGTAAAAGTAACAATTTTAGAAAAGTAGGAATACATGAACTAAGACATACTTTTGCAACAAGATCTATTGAAGCAGGAATCGATTTAAGAGTATTACAAGAAATATTAGGTCATGCTAGTTATAGTACAACAGCAGATATATATGTTCATATTTTAGGACAAGTCAAACTATCCCAAATGAATAGATTAGAAGATTATTTAACTGATATAAATATGAACTAAATGGAACTTTAAAATGACATAAAGGGAAAATAAAGGGAAAGCCTAAAAAATAAATCTCCAAACACCTGAGAATAAAGGCTTTCTCTAAAAAAACTTTCTGTCCTCATAACCCGAAGGT
>JBJEED010000021.1:0-9852 GCA_051872765.1 Bacilli bacterium
TATTTGTCTTTTTCCACCAGCCCATTTAACAAATGGTTTTCCTTTAATCATTTTACTACCTCGCTTTGTTTAATTAATGTATTCCGTTCTTTTTTTATCTCATTAATAGATTTACTTCTAATCAAATGAATCATCATTTTAAAACATTTATCATACCATTCTATTATCTCTTTTGTGCTTAAAGATAAATAAGGTTCTTCATTTATTGGATGATTAATTCCCATTTTATTTACAATTGTACCTATTGCATCATATAAGCTACTATCGTAACTCTTAAATTCTTTTTTATTAGAACCCATCTCCAAAAATAAATCAATAGATTTTAAAATTGCTCGTTTAGCTTCTTCATTATTATTTCTAATGTCATTGTATGATAATAATTGTAACGAAATATCTTGTGGTACTACTTCAAGAATTGAATCAACATCTGAATCCCTTTTTATAATACAAATTTTATGATTATTTTCTATTGTATGATAATTCATTTTCTCTAATATAATTGGAATATTATGTTCAATAATATTTTGTACTTTTACAGAGCAAAATCTAACATTACCTATTCCAATTTTTCTCTTTAGTGTATCAAATAAATTTAATAATAATTCTAAAAAATTCAAAAAAGATACTTCATCAATTGTAGTTTGATACTTATTTACTCCAATATGTTCCATATATTCATCCAAAGATATAAAAGTATCTCTATAATCCCACAAATTAAAAACATATTTATCAATATAAGTATAAAAATCAATATATCTACCATTATAAATTATTCCACCACTATCTAATAATGCATCAATCAACCTGGAAAACTCTTTATTAATGTCTAATCTATTTTCAATATCAAATATACTTTTTCTCATAACTTCACCGCCTGCCATAAGTATCAATCAAGATATATTTTACCATAAAAAAGAAGTTTCTTAAAGAAAACTCCATATATTTTTATACTTATTTATCTCTTCATATTTTTAGTCTTACATAAAGGGACTCACTTGTGGTACATTATGTATGATTTCTCTATGAATACATCTTTCTTTAGGGCATTCATATATAGGAGGACACATATTAGGCATTTCGCAATTCATCATATCATCTCCTTTTAATTTAATTTCGCCTTCAACACTATAATTGTGATACATACCTGTATTATCTATCATATAAAACTCTCCTTTTCATAAATAGTTTATGTATATAAACTTATTTTGAATAGGTTATTTAACATATCAATATTATTCAAAATATCTTAAATATTTTTTACTATCACACTCTTGAGCACTTAAATATGATAAATTAGGAAATTTTTTTCTAAATTCATTTATATCTATTTTATCAAATAGTAAATCATTCGATATTTTAATTAGTCTTAATGTTTCTATTTCACTTTTATTAAATAAATCATTTACTGAAGTAAAATATGATATATTTTTATCACATGGATTTATCCATTTATTGTGATTAATATTTAAATCAACATTATTAATATTATGAAATGAAATATATGAAAGTTTAGTTTTATTTTTTCTAAATAAATCTATAAATTTATATATTTCTTTTTTAATTCCATATTTATCAAATCTAAAATATTTATAAGTTAATTTCATTTGATTATAACTTTTTAAATATTTATTATAACCATTATCAATATTATATGTTTGTTTTAATGCATAATCTAAAGTAGATTTTATATAATTATTATTTTTTATATTCATATATTCATACATCTTAAAATTATTTATGTTTTTACCATAATAATAACTAGTAATACCCATTTCAATACTCCTATGACCATCTAAATATTTTAAAGTATTTCTATCATTTCTATTAAATATACCGCCTTTATAAAATACATATGGATGAACAGTATAATCTAATACATAATGAGTTATAAATCCATATAAACTACTAATAACATCTAAATTATCTTTTAAATTATTTTTTTTAATATATTTGATATAATTTTCAAAAAATAATCTACTATTACTTTTATGCATTATTTTGGCATAATTATAAGTATCTTTTTTAAAATAAAAACTATCAGGACCAACTGAATAAATATATAAATTATTATTATTAATATTTATTTTTTTCATTATTTTTTTTGCAAATAAAATATGATTAGTAACTTCTGCCATACAAATTCACCAATCATATTTTATCATACTTAATTATATCATCACAATTCTAGTACCAACTTTTATATTACTATTTTTAATAGTAGTATTCATATCATATAACAAGCCTGTTGATTTATTATATAAATTTGGACTATTTTTACTATAATACCCACTTGTAAGTTCTGGTATATTTTTCTTTAAAATATTTATCAAATCATTTATTTTTCTATCTATAGGTACTAATAATTCATACTTTTTTTCAATTATTGGTACTTCTACAATAATATATACTCTAAAATCCATATTAATCCTCCCTATAGAAATCTAGCAATTTAACATAAGTAGCATTTCCTCTATCAATATTATAACCAAAATCATTTGGTATTTGACTTCTAGTTTCTTTAGTATAAGTAGAGCATTTAATTGTAAATTGATCTGTAACACCAGAACCTAGCCATATTGCATTAGTTGCTTGAACACATGATCTATAAAAATCATCATATTCATATGCTTTTATTTTACTTACTGCATCAGATATAATTAATCTTACATTCTTTGAACCTTTTAATCTATTAAATAATATTTTTATATTTCTTTGAGCTTCATCATTAAACATAGACATAAATGATTCAATACCATATATTATAAATACACTAGTTTTTGTAGATTCTGTATTTTTCATTATATCTTGTAATTTAATCAATCCTTGATCACAATTAGTAGAATAATAATTTTTAAACGCTTTAGGATTTTTTATACTTTCAGATGCATCTATCATATAAAAATCCACATTATTCATACTTTGGAATACTTGTCCTAATGAAGGAATAAATCTATCTAACATAGTCATGTCTTGAGCTGATATTAAAGTTATAGGACTTCTATTAAAGTTAAATGTACTTATTTCAAGAGTATTTTTTACAATACCAATTGGTGTATTCTTAATATCTGATATGCTATCTTTAATATCACTCATTCTTACATGAGTTGGAAGAATAGCGATTGTTTTAGCTTTTGTTGGAACTTTGCTCTGTAACTGATTACAAATATTTCTAATAAATCCATTAATTTCATCCCATTTATATGGATAAGCGGTTTGAAATTCGTATATGGTTCCATCTAGTTTAATTAATCCTCTTCCTGGTATATCACTTGGAATAAGTCCTTTTGTTGAACCAAGTATGCTAGAATAATCACTTGGATTATTAAACTGTAAGCATAACTGAGTTGAGAAGTTTTGAGAAGTTTTACCTCTTACTGCACTAACACCTGATGCGCTTATACAGAAGAAAATACCAAATTTTTCACATTCACGAGATATACTTGATATAACATCTACATAATCATCATAATTTTCTGTAAACATTTCATAGTTATTAACAATAATCATTATTCTAGGTAGTTTTTTACCACTATTTTTTATGTATAGATTATAACTACCATTATAATCTACAAATAATTTCTTTCTTCTTTCTAGCTCTTTTGTAATAGTTCCAAATAAATTAGCCAGTTTTTCTTGTTCATTTATAAATACAACATCACCTACTTGTGGAGCATTAACAAATGTCCCAAACATTTCACTACCAAAATCAATTATATATATATTTATTTCTTCAGATGAATGATTAATGATTAAACTATAAATAATTGATGTAAGCATTATTTCATTACCACTAGAACCATATATTAATGTATTACCTTCTTGATTAAAGTCTAATTTAAGAAGATCTTGCTTTTGGTTACTAGGATCATCATATTCTCCAACAATAGCTTCAATATTCCATGTACTTGGTACATAAGAATATTTTCTCATTAAATTTGTAATAAATATCTCTGCTGGTATTTTGTCAAGCCACAATTTTTTAGCTTCTAATTTTTCACTTTCCGCACATTGACAAATATATTTTAATACAGCTGGTAATTCTTCACCTTGACTGATTTCTTTTCCTCTTTCTTCAGTTTCAATATTTCTAATTGTATCACCAATATTATTTAAAAAAGATATATCTCTATCAACTACTTTAGTAATTTTATCTTTTGGTATATATTTAGTTCCAGCATATGCTCCTTGGCCTATTGCAAAATAATCATTATAACCTACTTGTAAATAGAAACGACCGGCTTTTTTTAATGAAGCTGCATCTGGTCTTCTAATTACATCCATACTATCTGATCTTTCTTGAACTTTCAAACATACTTTAAATTTAGAGTTTGACCAAATCTGATCATCTACTATACCACTTGGTTTTTGTGTTGCAAGTATTAAATGAACGCCAAGAGAACGACCTATACGAGCAGTACTAATAAGTTCGCTCATAAATTCTGGCTGTTGGCTTTTAAGTTCTGCAAACTCATCTGAAATTATAAATAAATGTGATATAGGCTCATCAATTACGCCTTCCCTATATAATCTTTGGTATTTATATATATCAAGTGTACTTTCATTTAATTTTTCCTTAACTTCACCAAATAACCTTTGTCTTCTTTTAAGTTCACTTTGGATGGATGATAAACTTCTTTTAATTTCAGCCGTATCTAAGTTAGTAATTGTTCCTGCTAAATGAGGAAGACGAATACCAGTTAGTTTATTTTCAAAGGCATCATTTAGCCCACCACCCTTATAGTCTATTAATACAAATGATACTTCTTCTGGGCTAAAATTTATACACATAGATAATATAAAAGTAATTATAAACTCAGATTTACCACTACCAGTCATACCAGCTATTAGTCCATGAGGTCCATGAAACTTCTCATGTAAATCTAAATTAAATAACTCTCCATCGCTCCTTATTCCAATTGGAACACTTAAACTATTAACCGGATCACTTTCTTTCCATCTATTTAACAAATCTAATTGTTCAACTCTACCAACTTTATACATTTCTAAAAAACCGATGGAATTTTTAAGTTCAGTTAATACAGTATCTGTTTTTATTGGAATATTAGATAATTTTTCACACATAAGTGGCATATTTACTTCATCCATACTATCACATTTAAAGCCTTGTTGATTCTTTTTATTTAAGTCATTTTTAATAATAGCGCCATTTATGCCATCAACCGTTAAGAAATCATTTATCTCATTTGGTAAATTAGATATACCATCATTTAAAATCAAAAGACCAAATCCAATATTTCCATCTTCTTTTAATATTTTATCCACTATATCAATATTCTTAACTTTTTTAATATTATCAACAATTAATAAATAGTATGGTTGAACATTTTTATAAGTTATATTTCTTTCAATTTGTTTGCCATCTTCATCTGAATATTTTCTGGATGTAAATACTTGTTCTAAATAAAACGATAATTTTGACATATCATCATAATTATTAGAGTAAAACCTTATATCCCTACTATCACTCCAAACGTGTGGTAATATTTTAAAACTTTCCCATATAGTATCGCTATCATCATTAATCATAAATACAAGTTTTAAATCATTATATGCATGAGCAGTAGCAAGTTGTAATATAATACTTTTTAGCATATTAAATTTATGTATAGTCTCACCTATTATTACTAATTTATTTCTTTCTGTTAAACTAATAGTTACAGGACAATTAGTAATTTCTTTAGCATTTTCAGTTACACTTGTAAGTTCTGCTTTTAAATTGTCTTCAGACATAGTAAAATCTTCTATTGAATAACTAAGGTTAATCTTTAAAGGTATAGTTCCAATTCCTACTCTTACATTTAAGAAGTCTTCACTATCAATTTGTCTTTCCCACAAGTTTCTTTTTTTATTAATTATTATATTTTGAAGATATTTTGGTTCAGGATAATTTTCAACTAAAATTTGATGTTGATTATGTTTAATACTCTCTATTTTATTTCTTTTTTCTATTAAATATTCAGTATATTTTTTCTGCCTTTTTTCTTCATTTTTTATTTGCTTTTTCTTATTAAACTTCTTTAACAATGTGGGCCATAATAGAGTAGATACAATCATAGCTATTGCAATAAGTAATGAAGGTAGTGTACTTGATAAAGTTGATTTTCCACTACTTAAATTAGCTATTGATGTAGATACACTAACTGCAGATGTCATTGTCATAGTAAGCATTGGACCTAGTGTATATATAACAGGGGTATCATCTTGTTCTTGCTTACCTGGTGGACTATCTATTTTTATATTTTCTTCTAAAACTGTAGTAACAAATCTAGGTTGTCTTGAATAATAATCATTTTCATTATATAAATATAAATTATCATCATTTATAGTTTCAGTTATCTGTCCGGTATATTTAGGCAATTCTTTTTTATATATTTTAGTAGTATTAATTTTAATATTTTCATCTTTCATACTGATAATGACATAGTCTTTTAAAAGTATGAATGAATAACCAGCAACAAATAATTTATCTCCTGTTTCAAGTCTTTTAGAAATAACTTTATTATTATTGACATAAACACCAAATTTATTATCATTTACTTTTAAAAAATATCCATTCTCATTTTTAGTAAGAGTTGCCATATTTTCCGTCATAAAGCTATTATTAATTATAATAGAATCTTTTTCACCTTTACCAATGGTATAATTACCATTTTCTGATATTGAGTAAGAAGTATAAGATGAATCATTATCTTCGTTAACATAAATATAAGCAGTAGATGATGTATTATTTTCTCCTATAATTTTAAGCGCATAAAAATAATTAACAATTAATTCTTGTTTATCTAATCTTTTTCCATTAAAGTCAAGATAACAATTTTCATTGCTAACTACAAACCAACTATTATCTATTTTTTCCACTAACACTAGGTCACGAGGATTATCATTAAAGTCTACATCTTTAATCCAATATTGACTTATATTGTCACTTGGAAAGTTAAATTTTAATAGTTTTTCAGGTTTAATTAGAATTATGCGCATCTTCTCCTTCACTTCCCACTTTCTCTTCTTTATGATTATATTTTTTATCTTTTTCTTCGTACATATTCTTTAATTCTCTATTTATTTCTTCTTTTTTATCATTAAGTTCTTTTATCTCATTATTAGTATTTATTCTCTCATCATCAAGTGAACTTAAAGTTTTATGATATATTACTTGATTACTTTCTTCCATTTCACTAATAATACTATTAGTTTTTTCACTTTTCATAGATTCTCCAAGTAATACTGCACATTTCATTAGTTTAGAATGTATAGATCCAAAAGTTTCTTCTAAATTATCTATACTTTTTAATTTATTTCTTTCTTTTTGAATATTTTCATCTAAATTATCAAGCTTTCTTTTATTAATATCTATATTATCATCAATAAAAATTATATCACTTTTCAATTTATGTTCTTTATTATCCGCCTTCTTATCATTCATAATATCTTACCTATCCTTTATAATATTATATCATGTTATTTAGTTAAGACAAATAATAAAATAATATTTTTTCAATTAAATGTAAAAAAAACTAAGGTAAAAATTATTTTCCTTAGTTTTATAAACTGTTATCCTGCTAATTCATCAGCAGCACTTGCCAACGCAGCTTCTGTTTTTTCTGTTGCAGATGCAGCTCCTAAAATCATAGTTGCAAATTGATTTACTAAATTAATATAATCATCAAATTTTGTTTTTAATGAATTAAATCTTGCACCCAAGGTTTCTTTTGCATCTCCAACATATACATCAGAAGCACCAACTCTATTCATTGAATCATTAAATTCTTGAAATATTCCATCCATTGTTCTTGAACATTCTTGCATTGTTTGTGCTCCGCTTCTTACTCTATCATATGTAATGTTAGCACTTGAATCATTCATAAATTATTTCCTCCTATCTAACGTAATTATCAATAATATTTTGTTCATTTGCATCAACTGTATTTGCAGACATTATACAATATTCACCATAATCTCTAATAATTTGAGTCATCTGATCTAAATCATCTTTTTTTGATCTAATTCTAGTTCCAATTGCTCTTGCTGCTGGTGATAAATAATCACTTGACAACATTTGATCTAAAGTTGAAAATATTTTTTTAACTTGTTGATCAAACATATTACTTTGTTCTAATTCTTTATTTCCCTCACTTCTTAAAGTTACAGGATCTGCTAAAAATTGTTTTGACATATTACCTCCTTATTTTCTATAAATTAAATATATCATTTTTTTAATATTTAGTAAACAAATTTACATATTTTTTTACATTTCATTTAATTTATTACTATCTATATTTATCAGTAGTAATTAGGCATACATATTTTATAAATTATTTGTTACTTACTTAAACAACCAAATGTTTCTTTTCTAGCATCTATATAAATATCACCTATTAACAATATTATAGATTGTTCTTGTGATTCTTTTTTAGATAGATATGATATTCTATAACCTAGATCATTTTTATATTATTTTTGTTGTAATCATTGTTTTTAATTCTTAAAGTTCAAAATTTACTAAAGCAATTTATTATTCATTAATTTCATCATTATCATCATTTTTAGTTTGATTTTTAGGCATACATATTTCTTTCAATTCTTTATCAAGAATTTCTGTTTGTTTATATAATTGTTTAATATTATTTTTAATTTCTTCTCTTTTATTATCTATATTATTTATTGCTGTTCTATAAATTGTTTGATTTTTTTCTTCCATATTTTGAATTATGTTATTAATTCTACTTCCTTTAATAGAATCTCCCAAATAATACATTGCTTCAGATAAACTCTTTTTTATTCTATTAAAATCTTCTTCTAGTTCATCATATTTTTTATCTATTTTTTTTTGATTCTTTATTTTTTCATAGACCACATCAATTTCTTTTTTTTTATTATTTATTTTATCGTTAAATTCTATATCTTCAATTTTGATTTTATTATCAAGTTTTATATTTTCCATTTTTTTCATACTAAAATCTTCCTCATTATATTATTTTTTAATCTCACTAATAAATATTTTATCATAATTTTATCTATAATAAAACTAATAAAAATTAATAATATAAAAGTATTATGTAGAAAAGTCTAACTAAAATGGTATCTTTAAAATAATAATCTAAATTAAAAGTATAAAAGTTCTAAAATATAAATATAAATTAAAATTACATACATTAAAATATACTGAACTATTTTAATATTTTATTTTCTCATTTAAAAATCCTTTCATAGTATCTATATTTACCATAGAAAGGATTTTTATATATATAAAATTCTTTATAAAATTTTGGATAATTTATAATATCATAAGTTTTTAATAATCATCATCTTCATTATATGATTTTTCTTCTTCCTCTTCTCTAGATTTTATATATTTATGTGCTCCATAAGCAGCTGAGCCTACAACTGCTCCAACACCTGCTAATACCGCTATTGCTTTTGCCGCTTCATTATCTGACTCTGGCTCTACTTTATCAGCTGGTAAGTCTTTTATTATATCCTCATTTTCATCAAATGGAGGAATTGGAGGTTCAATAATATCAATATCTGGTTGTTCTTCTATTATATTTGATGTATTTTCATCTCTATATATATCTTCTGGTTTTAATATATTATCTATAGTAGAATCAATTGGTTTATGAGTGATATTATCTCCTGGCTTTGTATGATCTCCTGGTCTTACAACAGTAGTAGTGTCTCCCGGTTTATTTGGTTCTTCAACTTCTGGTTTTGTTGGTTCTTCAACTTCTGGTTTTGTTGGTTCTTCAACTTCTGGTTTTGTTGGTTCTTCAACTTCCGGTTTTGTTGGTTCTTCAACTTCCGGTTTTGTTGGTTCTTCAACTTCCGGTTTTG
>JBJEED010000021.1:9952-16553 GCA_051872765.1 Bacilli bacterium
TTGGTTCTTCAACTTCTGGTTTTGTTGGTTCTTCAATTTCTGGTTTAGGTGTGGTAATAGTTGGATTACTTGGTGCATCATAAGAACTATCATATGATGGATTATAATTTCCACTGCTACTTGATGGTTTAGTTTCTGGTTTTGGAGGATATTTAGATGTTTGTGAATAACTATTTGTTGGTATATTACCTTGCATTACTCCATCAGTTCTTGTATATGCTGCTCCATAGTTAAGATTTTCAGCATTTAATCCTGTTGCGTTAAGAATTTCTTGCACACTATTGTATTCCCCATTTTGTTCTGTAAAATATGAAGATAAATGCACAAAATTCCCATTTTCACCTGGAGCAATAACAGAATAATGTGTATTAGAACAAATTATTACAGCAGCACCTGCCATTACTGCATTTTGTATTGTGCTAGCAGCATTTTCATCTCCATTTATCACTAATTTAGAAGGCGTAATACCATACATATTATATAGTTCCATATATTTTGAAGCAGGTTCACCATTTATACTTGATACTCCTAAATGTTCTCTTTGAGCGGTAGAACTATAAGTATTTTCCCCTGTTTGCATTTCATATAATGTACGAGGATCAAATAAAATTCCAGTAAGTCCTGACATAACCATAGCTAATGACGCCCAGCCACATCCACTTTGTGACATTGCTGCACCATAGTCTCTTTGATCAATATATGGAATTCCATATAAATTTGCAATCGTATTAGCAAAATCTAAATAATTAAAGTTTGCAACTAATCCTCCATATTTTGGTGTATATGAATTTACTGTTCCACTTACAAAATCGCTTACTCTAGTTCCATAGCTACTATATATACTTTGAAGCGCATCATTTATTATACTAGTGGCATTAGCAACAATCGCTTCAAATCCTTTTAATTTTTCTATTTCTTTTTTTAGTTGTGAAACTTGAGAAGTTAATTCTTGCACTTGTGCTGAAAATGCCGCTCTGTCACTTGCAGAATAAACATATACCCACACAGTATATGATGAAGTTGTTTTAGTAATTGGATCATATTCAGAGCGTGTTTCTTCTTTCATTTCATTAATCTTTGCTATTAAATCGTTTATAGCATTTGTTAAATCTACAACTTTCTGTTCAAGTTCAGGTATTTTTGTTGTATCTAATTCTTCATCTGGTGCCATATAATCTTTTATCAATTTTAATGCTTTAGTACATGCTTCTTTTAATTGTTCACAATTATTAATTCTAACGGTCTGTAAATCAGATAAAACATTTAAATTGCCTTTAACAGCATTCCATACTTCTCCTTTTAAATTAGTTCCAATTTGACTGCTAAACTCATCTATTTGTGCTTTAGTTGCTTTTGCACTATCAATTTCTGCATTTAAATTTGATAATAATGATCCACTTGAACTCATTAAATTATCAACGTCACTCATAGTTACTTTTCCTATTTTAGTTACTTCACTAGCTATTGGAACTTGAAAATTCTTAAAGAATGTAACATTAGAATCAAATTGAACATCAACTAATTCATTTAAACTAGTATATATTTTTTCAGGAGTAAAATTTATTGTATTTGCATCTTTTAATGAACTTGCAAGTGATGCTAAATCACCATCCATATCATAATAATTTTGAGCAATTTTAGTAATTAATCTTAACTCATCTCTTACTCTATGGTGTAAATCATTTGATATACTAAAAAATACATTTTGAGCACTAACAATTCCATTTATAACACTTGCAGTACTAGAATAATCACCTACTTTTGGAGCAAACAACCCTTCATTATTATTCATTGCCCCTGATATACCATTAACGCTTTGCATAACTAATGATATATCAGATAATACCTGACTACAATCACTAGCATTATCTCTTAGTGTAAAAATATCTTCCATTGACATAATAATAGAAAAATCATCACCTAAGTTTGCTGCTGCACTAGTAAAGCCTAACTCATATGTATCAGTTTCGGAATTATATATTAAACATGTATAATATTCTAGTATATTTTCTAAATTAGGATTATTTAATAATAACTCTTGTATTGCTGTTTTATTTATTTCTGTATGACCATGTGTATCCTTGTCTTCAAAAAAAGTAATATTTAAATTATTGTCATTAACTAATCTTTTAATTACTTCTCGAATATTTGGGCCACAACTTATACGATTATAGTTTTCTCCTTGCTGATTTGGACCTACCACATAAATGGGTATATTATGTTCTACTAAATTTGTTATTTGCCTATCATCAACTGAATCTATACTAAATGGATCTATTAAATATAAATTTAGATCTAAATCAGGATATTTTTCTAAAATAGCATTAGAGTGGTATAAAGTTTCTCTAGCTCCAGCACTAAAAGCGTATGCATTTATTGTTTCCAAATCTTGATTTAAACATTCAGAAAATCTAGTAATTACATCAAGACTATCTCCTGTATCATTACAAGAATAACCAAGAGAATAAATGCCAGGGCCTAAACTTCCTGATGTTGCTGCAGTAGTTATTAACGCTGCATCATTACCACATCCACCAGCACCAGGAATATAAGCATATGCATTGTTGCTACCAGACATCAAAGATTGTTCATTGACATATATTTGAGTTTCTCCATTAAAAGTAAAATGATAATTTCCATCGCCACATCTTTCCCATGCAACATTTCCAAATTCTTGTTCTAAAGCCGACACTACTCCTTGTATATCAAATTCATTTTCCATATTGTTACCTACTTTCTAGAAAAGTATATCATTATTTTTTTCATAAGTAAACTATAATACAAAATATGTTTATGTTAATTACCCTACTTTGACAGTTTTTAAAAATAATTATTCGTAAAGGCCTATAAAACCTTATTTTTTTATAATTTTATACTTGCGTATGTCTTCGTGTGTATGATATAATTAATGAGATAGAAGGTATAACATGAGATTACATATTAGAACTAAAAACAATTATTCTTATTATTCAATAATTAAAGATTTCACTACAATTAATGGAAAACGCACAACTAAGATATTTGAAAAGCTAGGAAATCAACAGCAAGTTGAGAAACGATTTGGTAAAGAAAATACAATTGATAATATAAAAAAATATATAAACGAATTAAATAATAAAGATACTAATGAACTAATAAAAATCGAATTAAACAGTAGTAAAAGAATTATTCAAGGTAAAAGAAATTTTAACATAGGCTATTTATTCTTAAAAAAAATATATAATGAATTAAATATTAAAAATATGTGTGATAGCATTTCTGATAAATACCAATTTCAGTTTGATTTAAATGAAATATTGTCTTACTTAGTTTTTGCTAGAATTATTTATCCATCATCTAAATTAGAAACATTTAAACAATGTCAAAACTTTCTTGAACAACCTACTTTTCAATTACATGACGAATATAGAGCATTAAGTTATATTGCTCAAAATATAGATTTTATACAAGAACAATTATTTAATAATAGTAAAAAAATAATTAAAAGAAATTCTAAAATAATATATTATGATTGTACTAATTATTTTTTTGAAATCGATGAAGAAGATGATTTAAGAAAATATGGAATTTCTAAAGAACATCGCCCTAATCCAATTGTTGGCATGGGACTATTTATGGATGGAGATGGTATTCCACTTTCTTTTAATATTTACCCTGGTAATCAAAATGAACAAAAAACTTTGATACCGGAAGAATCTAAAATAATAAATGATTTTAAATTAAATGATACTAAAGTTATTCTTTGTACAGATGCAGGATTAGCCTCTGATGAAATAAAAAAATATAATATCAAAGATGGTCGTGGATTTGTTATTACTCAATCTTTAAAAAAATTAAAAGAAGAATATAAAGAACAAATATTTAATCCGAAAGAATGGAGACTTCCTGGCGATTTGAAACATCTTTATAATTTAGAAGAAATAGAAAATAATGATGAATTAAAAGAAAGATATTATGATTGTTTATTCTATAAAATAATTGAAACTGAAACCAAATCGGTTATACAAGATACAATAGTCACATTCAGTTTTAAATACTTTGACTATCATAGAAATATTAGAAATAGTCAAATTGAAAGAGCTAAAAAAAGTATTGAAACAGGAAATATTACTAGAAAAGGAAAAAATCAAAATGATCCAAATAGATTTATTATTACAACTAATATTACTGATAATGGTGAAGTTGCATCTGATACAACTTATACCATTAATCAAGAATTAATTGATGAAGAATCTAAATATGATGGATATTACGCATTATCTACTAATCTCACTAGTAATATAGAAGATATACTTAAAATAACTAAAGGAAGATGGGAAATTGAAGAATCGTTTAGAATTATGAAATCTGACTTTCTTGCTAGACCAATTAATCTTTCTCGCGAAGATAGAATTAAAGCTCATTTCATGACATGTTTTATTGCTTTATTAATTTATAGAATATTAGAAAAGAAACTTGATTATAAATATACTACAAAAGAAATATTAAATACATTAAAAAATATGAATGTAACAGAACTTAAAGGCAATGGATATATTCCATCATACGATAGATCTGATATTACAGATTATATTCATAATAAATATGGTTTTAATACAGATACTGAAATAATAACTTATAAAAAAATTAAAAATATTTTTAATATAATTACTAAATAAAAAAAACTTACGCACATTTTAAAAACTCTCAAATCCTTTATTTATAAGGGCTCGAGAGTTTTTTTGAATCAAAACTGTCAAAGTCAGGAGTATATCATTATTTTTTTCATAAGTAAACTGTAATACAAAATATGTTTATGTTAATTATAACGATACAATTATATGAACCAATTATATATAAAAATTATAATACTACTTAAGAACCAAGCAAAAAAAGACGTATATATGTTAAATTTGTTTTTTAAAAGTTAAAGGAAAATAAAAAAATTAACTCAATTATAATGAATTAATTTTTCATAAATTTTGTTTTACATTATTTTGATAAGTATATATTTCTTATTACTTTTGCTTAAATTTTAGTTTCTATATTATTATTTGAAGAATATGCAACGCCAAAAGTTAATCGATTTATTCTTTCACTATCTATTAATTCATCAATAGTATAAATACCATTATACTTTGAAAAATAAGGATCATAAAAAACTACTTTTCCTTCTTCATAAGATGGCGCAATCAAAACATCATGGCTTCCATTTGAAACTAATAATGCTTTTCCTTCATCAATATGGCTTTGAAGAGTTGCTGATAAATGTGGATCTCCTCTTAAATTTAAATGTTCTGTAGTAATTCCCATTTCTTCATACATTTGCTTAGCACTATCTCCATATGGTCCATTAGCACCTTCTAAAACATCAAATTGTGCAGAACTTATAGATGAATAAGGGTTATATTCTTTACCACCTTTTGCAGTTTCATAAAAAGATATAGGATCTATACTATCATCTTTCGCTAATCCTGATGTTATCATCGCTGCCGTTGAATAACCACATCCTGCTTTAGACATTGCAGGACCATAATCATTTTGATTATAATATGGTATTCCTAGTGGATTATCAATAGAATTAGGATTTATATCTTTAACATTCCAAGTAGATGTTTCTATGTTTTTTTCCATGCTAAGAGGCGTTGCTTCTAATTTTTCTTCTATCTTAACATTAGAATTAATTGCTGTAGGTTTTAATAAATCATATGAAGTATCAAGTTCAAAATTTAATTTTTTTCCTAAATCTTTTATGTCACTATATTCTGGGTTATATTTTAATTGTACTTTATTTTGATAATCTTCAATACTTCCATATTTTTTATCCCCTCCAGCCAACAAATATTCAGCTTTAGCAAAAAATCCTATCTTCTCTTCTTCTTTCTCTTTCTCTTGATATACAGCTATTTCTTTTGCTTCATATCGAGTATATGTTGGCATTGTAAATGAAGTTGTATCTCCAGTTACTATATCACTTATTTGTTTTCCATAACTTTCATATACACTCATTAATGCAGCGTTTACAATATCAAGCGCTCTTCTCATTATTTCTGCAAGACCTTCTAGTTTCACTATCTCTTTTTCTATCTTTATTATCTCTTCTTCTGCCCAAACTATATACTCTCTTGCTTTATTCCTTGATTCTTGACTATACATGTATCTTGTATATTTTTTTACTTTTCCATTTTCATCTGTTTCTTCTTGTACCACTGTCTTATTTATTACCATATTTGCGTTTTCTATTTCTTCTTTTATTTTCTCTAATATATCTCTTATTTCTGGTAATTTAGAATCATCTAACTCATCATAATCTTCCATATATTCTAACACTAATGTTAGAGCTTCTTTCATCGCTTCTTCTAATGTATTAGCACTATCTATTCTTTCATCCATTAAATTGCTATAATTGTTTAGATTATTTTTTACTTTGTTCCATGCTTCTCCTTTTAAGCTACTTCCAATTGCACTTGCAAAGTTATCTATTTGTGTTTTTGTTGATTTAGCGCTTTCTATTTCTGATGCAAAATTAGCATGTAATCCTCCACTTAATGCCGATTCTACTTCACTTTTATATACTTTTCCCGCTACTGCACTTGGTAAATCATACAAGAATGATGAATTA
>JBJEED010000022.1:0-3132 GCA_051872765.1 Bacilli bacterium
AATCTAAAATAAATCTACCTTTCATAATCATCAAAACCCCCCTTAATGATTTGTGTATAAATTATAACATAAAAACAAGGAAATGTCAAGTTTTTCTCGATATTTCCTCTATTACGCAATATATCACTAACATTAATATAAATGAATTATCTTCTAATTATTTCATCTTCTTCTAAAAATTCATCAAGACCATAATCATCATAACTATCATCAAAGTTATGCTTTCCTTTTCTGTTAGCATCCTTTTCATTTCTTAGTCTCATATCTATCTCATCGTCTATCATGTCTTGTTGTTTCTCATTAATTCTTTCTAACTCTTCATGCATTTGTCTATCTTCTTTAGTAGGCTTTTTAAATCTCTTTTTAATATTTTCAAATTTTCTAATTGATTTTTGTGCTACAGAAACTAACATAGCATCATCTTCATAAACACTTTCATCAGCAAATCCTCTTAAAGAATTTACACTATCAACATATTGATTTGCAACATATTGTATTTCAGCAGGAGTTTTAAGTCCTAATTCTAATCCTTCATTATTTTCAAAAACATATTTACAATAAGCGATATTATCTTTGTAATCTTTAGCATTAAAAATCATAAATTAATTTTCCTTTCTTTTTTTATTTCTTATTTCATCTTTTAACATATTTATAAATTCATCAATACTTAAAGTTATAGTTTTATCACTTCCATAGATACGATAACTAATAGTATTATTATCTCTTTCTTTATCTCCTAATATTAAAGTATATGGTATCTTCTTAACTACACTTTCTCTCATCTTATAACTTAACTTTTCATTTCTATTATCAAGTGTAACTCTAATATTATCTTTTTCAAGTAATTCTTTAATTTTAGTTGCATATTCTAAATGATATTCATTATTTACTGGTATTATATTAACTTGATTTGGAGATAGCCATAATGGAAATGCTCCAGCATAATGTTCAATTAGTATACCAATAAATCTTTCAATTGAACCATAAATAACTCTATGTAACATTACAGGTCTTTTTTTACTACCATCACTATCTATGTAAGTTAAATCGAATCTTTCTGGCAAATTCATATCAAGTTGAATAGTCCCACATTGCCAGACTCTTCCAAGAGAATCTTTAATATGAAAATCTAATTTTGGTCCATAAAATGCACCATCTCCAGGATTAATCTTACATTCATGCCCTGATGCAATGCATGCATCTTCTAATGCTTTTTCAGATTTATTCCATATTTCAATGTCACCTATATATTTTTCTTCTGGTCTTGTAGATAATTCAATACTATAAGTAAGTCCAAAAACTGAATATATTCTATCAATAAAATTAATTAATCTAATTACTTCACTCTCAATTTGATCCTCTCTCATAAATATATGAGCATCATCTTGAGTAAATGTTCTTACTCTAAATAATCCATTTAAAGCACCACTTGCTTCATGTCGATGCACTTGTCCTAATTCACCTACTCTAAGTGGTAAATCTTTATATGAATGAAGTGAATTTTTATATACAAGCATACCACCAGGACAATTCATAGGTTTTACTGCGAATGTTTTATCATCTATTTCACTAGTATACATATTTTCACGATAATTATACCAGTGTCCTGATAATTCCCATAAATCTTTATTTAACATAATTGGTGTTTTAATAAATTCATATCCTTCTTTTGTATGTTCTTCATACCAAAAATTTTCTAATTGATTTCTTAAAACCATACCATTATTTAGAAAGAATGGAAAACCTGGACCATATTCACTAATCATAAAAAGACCTAATTCTTTTCCTAACTTTTTATGATCACGCTTTTTAGCTTCTTCTAAGAAATTCATATATTCATTTAAATCTTCTTCGCTTTCAAAACATACGCCATAAATTCTTTGAAGGATTTTATTATTAGCATCTCCCTTCCAATAAGCACCACTAACTTTTAATAATTTAAAATATTTGATTTCTTTAGTTGATGATACATGAGGACCTCTACATAAATCAATAAAGTCTTCTTGTTGATATGCAGATATAATTGTATTATCTTCATCCATCCTACTAATTAAATCAATTTTATATTCATCATCCTTAAACATATCAAGGGCTTCTTCTTTAGAAAGTTCTATTCTTTTGATTAATTTATTAGATTTAGAAATTTTTTTCATTTCTTTTTCTATTTTAGGTAAATCTTCCTCACTTAAAGTTATATCCCCTAAATCAATATCATAATAAAATCCATCATCAATTACTGGACCAACCCAAAATTTAGCATCTTTATATATATGTTTAACAGCATGTGCAAGCAAATGAGCACAACTATGGTTTAACATATTTAATCTTTCATCACTCTTAATCTCTTTCATTTTTATCTCCTTTATTCTTATGTGTTTTTTTTAGTTCAATACCTCTTGATAATAGTTCTTTTCTAGCTTCCTTCTGATTTCTTTTGGAATTAAATTTTCTTCTTAATAATTGTCTTAGTTCATATTCACTCATTGATGAATAATCATAATATTTGTCATCTACTATATTAGTTAAAGCACTTTCTCTTTCAAATTCATCATATTCATAATCTACATCCATTTCTAATTTAGGAACATAATATGGAATTGTTTTTTTACCATCACTAACTAATATAACTTTCCCTGAATAAATTAATTCTTTATTATACTTTATTTCATCAAAAGCCGCTCTTTTTAAAAAAGGAAATAAAAGTTTAACTTCATCATGCTTTACATGATTTAAATCTACTCCTTTTACTTGAACATATCTTGATAAGAACTTAGATAAACTCATAACATCTGTATACATATTAATTCCCCCCTATTAATGAATAAAAAAAAGATGATACTAAGGAGTTGATTAACAACGGTACCATCCTTTATTTAACTTAATTTAGTTTTTTAACGAAAACTACTCGTAGGTTATTAGCCTCATACAATTGGTAGTAATTATTAAATACTTACTTTAGTTTACACCAACCACTAAATCTCTTTGCTAAATCATTTAATAATCTTGTCCAATTAATTATTTATGTTATACATAATATCACAAAACCATGGATTATGCAACATCTTTTAAAGATAAAGTTGTGAATTCTTAGCGAAAATTTTATATATTTAGGTAGTTAATTTCAAGGGAAAA
>JBJEED010000023.1:0-3050 GCA_051872765.1 Bacilli bacterium
TTTTCCCTTGAAATTAACTACCTAAATATATAAAATTTTCGCTAAGAATTCACAATACAATAAATGCACCTTTAATATAAATTAATATTATTTTTTATTAAAATTTATAATAATAAATACTATTTAACTTGAATTATTCTTTTAAATTTAGTCTCACTATTTTTTATATAATTATCAATTAATTTACTTTGTTCTTTTGTTTCAGCATAAGCAGTTATTGCAAGAGTTTTCTTCCAATCTTTTGTATAACCATCTGTTGTTAAATTTGTTATTTTATTTTCTACTAAAAACGCTCTTAAATCTTTCATAATTTTTTTATCATCATTTAATATTACATTTACATAAGTTCTATCTTTAGAAAATTTATTACTTATTACAAGAGCAAGTAATGTACCAATTCCACTAGCAAGAGCAATAACATAAACAGTTATATCTCCACCATCGCTTGCTGCATCAATTAATTTATAAAATATTATATTACTTATTACTACTGTTAATGCCGCTAATAATGCTTTATTCTTTTGAACTAAAATAACTTTACTAGTACTAATTATATTATCAAAAACTTTAATAAAAAAAATAATAACTAAATTAATAATAAATGCTTTCATTCTTGCCTCCTTTAAAAAGCGCTCGAACATAATAGCATTTTTGTTAATAAATGTCAACCATACTTTCTAGTTTCATTATTTCATTAATAGTACACACAACATTTATCTCATCTACCTTAATACCATGTTCCATATAGTATAGTACTTCATCCACAGATTTATTCTTTAAAAAATCATTTTCAAGTATATCAATATTTCTAGCATAATATTTCTCATCTTCAACAATAAAACTTAATATTTCTAAATCAAGAATTGAAAATGCTTCTCTCAATTCAAAAGTATTAGTATCAACAAAATAAATTGAAAAAAAATCCTTGTTATAGATATCATCTGTGTTATATATAAGTCTTTTATAACTATTACTATCAATATGAGGTAAATCAAACAAAAAGAAAAAAATTAATAAACACAATATCTTTTTAATATAAATCACCATTATTATTATGATTACTTTTGTATATTTTAAGTTTCCAATTGTTGGTAAATATAATAATACATTTTTTACATCATTTTACAAGTAACATAAATTATGTTATTATTAATAAGTACTTAAAAATAAAGGAGATACAAATGAAATATAAATATATTGGATTTCCAATGAAAGATGGTTGTCATGTATATGGAGCTGATTTAGGAATCGAAACATTAAATAAAAATATTAAAATTGATAAAATAGTAGAGATTGCTACTGATAAAGATGATTTAAATAATATTATAGTCTCTGATACAAGACTTGCATCTTATGTTCATAAAACAATAAATGATGGATATATACCTGTAACACTTGGTGGGGACCATAGTCTTGCAATTGGAACAATAGCTGGTGCTAGTCAAAGTGGTGAAATCGGTGTTATATGGTTTGATACACATCCAGATTGTAATACTAATAAGACAACTACTACATTTAATATACACGGTTATCCTCTTGGATCATCTATGGGATTTGGGCAAAAAGAATTAACAGAACTTTATACTCCAAATACTAAAGTAAACTATCAAAATGTAGTTATGTTTGGTATTGATGATATAGATGAACCAGAAAAAAAATTGATTGAAAAATATAATATTAAAAACTATCCTCTTTCAATAATAAAAGAAAAAGGAATTGAATATTGTATTGACGATGCGATTAATTACTTAAAAAATAAAGTATCAAAAGTACATTTAAGTTTTGATATAGATGTTATAAATAGAAATGAATGTCCTGGAGTAAATGTTCCAAATAGATGGAATAATGGAATAACTAAAGAAGAAGCATTAAATACATTTAAATCATTTATAAAAAATTTAAATATAATATCAATAGATATTGTGGAATATAATCCTAAAACAGATATTGAAAATAAATCTTTAAATATAGTATTACAAACTATTAAAGCATTAGAAAAGACAAAGGAGTCATAATAAATTATCCTTTGTCTTTTTAATATCTTTAACGAATTTTATTAAAAATATTTAATCTTCTTTCTTATTATTTTTTTTTACTTTTGCCTTATTATTAGTTTTCTTTTCTTTTTTAAGTTCCTTCTTTGAAATTACCTCACTACTCATATCCTCTTCTTCATTTGTTTCATCTTCTAAACTATTTGGCAAATAACCCATAGTTCTAAGCATTTTTCTATTAGAAGAACTAACATGTAACATTACTACACCCGCAGCTATGAATGTAATTACTGCATTCCATAAGATAATTCCCGCATTTTCTTGAGAAGACTTTTTATTTTCTTCTTTTACATAGTCATTATATGCCTCAATTACATCATATCTTTCATCTGATTCATATAATGTTTTGATAACACTTTTAATACTATCATCATAATCAGAAGCATAACCTGGAAATACTTGATCTCCAATTATAATATATGGAACTCCTTGTGCTGGGTTATTCATAAATGTTGATAAATTAGTTAATAAATTAGCATTATTTTCATCATACCATGACTCAAAAGATACAACTTTAAAATATTTTCCATACTCATCAACAATACTATTTAAAAATGTTAAGAATGAACGACAATAACCACATCCTTCTCCCCTAAATAAATAGATAGTAACTTGATCATCAGTTTCTTTATAATCTTTTGATGATAATTCCATCTCTTCAGATTTTAATGTTTCACTTAAATCTAAATACTTATAATCATCTAAATTAACTTCTTCTAACTCACTAGCTGCTAATACATTTGTTACGGGAGATAATACTAAAACTAAAGCAAGTAATACCCCTAATATTTTTTTCATGTAAATTCTCTCCTTTCTTATATATCTATTTTAATTTAAAATTAATTAAAATACAATAAAACATTAAATATTTATCATTTTTTTATTAAAAATAGTCTATAATTACTAAATATAGAAATTATTTTTCATCCATATAAATTTGATCCCGAGTTTTGCAGTAACATAGTTTTTTAATATTAATTAAAGCCTTTTAGTATA
>JBJEED010000024.1:0-2883 GCA_051872765.1 Bacilli bacterium
GTACTTATTGTTAAATTGTTCTTTGTTAAATATTCAATTATTTCTTTCATTAATCCTTCTTTCCTAAACTTTTTACTTTAATATTATCTTCTTTCATATTCATCATATTTTGATAATTAATCATTTGAAATATTTGAAATAAACGTAAAGTTCTGATTCGATTATCTTTAATTTCTTCTTTATTTAGATATTCTTTTGGTAAATGTTCAAGAAATTCAAACATATCAGGAAGAGAATCATCTTTTTTAATATTTTCTCTTATGGATATATCTTCTCCCGTAAAACATTCGGTATATATTTCCATTTGAATATTTGAATTATCTTCTAAACAAAACTTTTCTAATATATAATAGAAATTAGGATTAAAATACTCAGTATATTCTCCATTTATATTAACTTTATAATCTTCTTTTATCTTAGCAATATATAAATCATTTATATTAAATGTATTATCTGTAACTTTACTCATATCTAGCCTCTTTCAATAAATAATTATAACGAAAACTAAGAAATAAATCTACTATCTTTGTCAAATAATGTATAATTAAATAGTACTTTGATAAGTAACTTTTAAATATTTATCATAATAAATAGTATTATCTTTTAATAAAATAATGATATTGATAAGATATAAATAGACTATTCTAATACTTAGTATTACTAATAAAAAATTAATAATTGAATTAGCATAATTTAAGAGAAAAATAATTATTCCCGAGTTTTGCAACTGATACTTTTTTAAATCATCGATTTATCCTTATTTTATAAGGATTTTTTTATGTCAAGTTTTTGACATTTCTGTGTTGTGTAATTGTATGTAATGTATTATAATTAATATGTAGACGCAAAATATAGATATTTTTATATAACGGTTACAGGAGGTATTATGTCATTATTTTTAAAGCAAGCAAAATATAAAAATGGTAAGATTTTTCTTTCAATAGTTGATGGATATCGCGTTAACAATAAAGTTAAACAAGTTGTAATAAAAAAACTAGGATATCTTTCAGATTTAGAAAAACAATTTGATGACCCTATTGCATATTTTAAAGAAGAAGTAACAAAAATGAAAAATGAAAATAAAAGCAATTTTGATGTTCCATCTTCAATATCAAAAAATGAATTACTTACTAACGAAGATTCGGTTTTTAATGTAGGATATGTATTTTTAAAAAGGATATATGAAGAAATTGGCTTACCTGATTTTTTTAAGAAGAAACAAACTTCTCTTGATATAAACTATAACTTAAATAAAATTTTTTCATTATTAGTTTTTTCTAGAATTCTTTATCCTGGTTCTAAAAAAGATACTTATGAAAATAGAAATAAATTTTTTGAACCATTCAATAACTTTTCATTAGATGATATATATCGTGCATTAAGTAGATTTGTAGATTATAAAGAAGAAATAGAACTTTTGTTATGGAATAATACAAAAGATATTTATAAAAGAGACACTACCAATACATACTATGATTGCACTAACTATTATTTTGAAATAGATTATAATGATGAAGATATACTTGATGAGGAAGGTAATATTATAGAAAAAGGTTACAGAAAAAGAGGACCTGAAAAAAATCATAGACCTGATCCAATTGTTGAACTTGGCCTATTAATGGATTCTAATGATATTCCTCTTGCTTACAATATTTTTCCAGGTAACGAATCAGAGAAATTATCTTTACTTCCGCTATTTAAAAATACAAAAGCTAAATTTAATTTAAACAGAACTATTATTATTGCTGATCGTGGTTTAAATACTTCTGATAATATATTCAATTTAGCAGGTACTAATGATGGTACTAAACCACATATGGATGGATACATCTACGGTCAATCTGTTAGAGGTGCTGATCAAGAATTTAAAGATTGGGTGTTAAATCAAGATGATTATATTAGTGAACCTTCACTTGATGAAAACGGAAAGCAACAAACTTTTAGAAGAGCCGTATTTAATGACAAAAACGAAATTACTGGTTATGTTAAAGAACCAATATATTTTAAACATAAATCTCGTATTTATCCAAAAACTTTGGAAGTTAATGTTGTTTGCAAAAAAAGTGGAAAAACAATTAAAAAGAAAGTTAAAACTGATCAAAAACAGATGGTATACTATTCTCAAAAATATGCTGATAAACAAAAACGTGATAGAAATAAAATGATTGCTAAAGCAAGAGATTTAATTGATAATCCTCATAAATATAAAAAAGCTACTTCCTATGGAGCTACTAATTATATTAATAATTTACAATTTAATCCTAAAACCGGTGAAGTCCTTGAAAATTTAAATCTTATGTTAAATGAAGAAAAAATCAAAGAAGAAGAAAAATATGATGGTTATTATTCTATCGTTACAAGTGAAATAACTATGTCTGACTTTGAACTTAGAAAAAAATATAGAGGATTAGCTAAAATAGAAGAATCGTTTAAAATTACAAAAACAACTCTTGAAACTCGTCCTGTTTACGTTTGGACTAAAGATCACATTGAAGCTCATTTTCTTACTTGTTTTGTTTCTTTAGTTATTTTACGCTTACTAGAACAAAAAAATAACAACTTTTGTCCTATAAATAAAATAATTAAAAATATTAAAGATTTTAACTGTATAAATGAATTTTCAAATATTTTCTTATTTTTTAAAACATCTGAAGTCATTAAAGAATTAGAAAAAAACTTTAATATAGATTTTTCAAAAAAAAGGCTAACTAGAAACGAAATAAGAAAGATATTAAACTATTAAGTACTTAATTAAAAAAATAAAAACACATATAATAAAAAAATTTAAATTTATTGAAATGCACAGTATTACACAACATACAAAAAATGCGTAAACCCTTGCTATATAAGGATTTGCGCATTTTTACTGCAAAACTCAAGATT
>JBJEED010000025.1:0-14886 GCA_051872765.1 Bacilli bacterium
TTCTTGATATACCGAGTTTTTTACTAGCTCGATTTTTGTTACCGTTATGGTCAACCAGTTCTTTGATAACTTTGTATTTTTCTTGTTCATTCATTCTTAATTTTACCTCTTTCATTTTTCCACCTCAGTGGAGTATTATATATTAACTTGAGACATTTTCAAAAGTTAACACTTAAGACATTATCATAAATTAATCATAGCAATATTAAATAAATAAGAAAGTGTTTTGAAACTTTCTTTTTATTATGATATAATCATTATATAATAGATAGGAGTTTTGAATATGCTTGGAAAAATATTGTCAGTACATGAGTACGATATAGTACTTGAAAATGTTTCTGGAAAAGTTGAAACTGCTTTAATTGGAGTTCACATTGTATTTGAGGAAAAATATAAAGTAGTTGCTGAAATAACAAGAATTACTTGTAGTGAAATTGAATGTATTTTAGTTGGAGAGTTTATAGGTGACAAGTTTACTACTGGTATCATACATAAGCCTAGTAATAATTCACTTATTAGAATAGTTAATAAATCAGAAGTAATAGCATTAGTTGGCAAACAAGAAATTGATACATCTGATACTATATACATGGGTAAGAGCTTAACTTATGAAGGGTTTAATATATCTGCTAGACTTAATGATATGTTCTCTAATCACTTTGCTATAATAGGAAATACTGGTAGTGGTAAGAGTTGTACAGTAGCAAGATTATTTCAGAATTTATTTTACAAAAAGAATTATATTCCTTATAATTCACATTTTGTATTGTTTGATGTATATGGAGAGTATCATCCTGCACTTGATAGAATTAATCAAACTAAGTATTGTAGATGCAAATTTTTTACTACAGATGTTAATAGTAAAAAAGGACAAATTGTTAAAATACCACCATATTATTTAGAAGTAGATGATATTGCATTATTATTAAATGTTGATAATAAGACACAAATTCCTATTATTGAAAAAGCATTAAAATATGTATATCTATTTACAGAAGATGAATCAATAGTAATGGATCATAAAAATAATATAATAGCTAAAGCATTAATGGATATATTAACAAGTGGAAAAGAACCGGCTCAAATAAGAGATCAAATATTTGCAGTATTGACAACATTTAATACAAGCAAATTGAACCTTGATAGTGAGATAGTTCAACCTGGATATACTAGAACATTAAGACAATGTTTTAAAATAGATGAAACGGGTAAAATTAATGCAATGCAGTTAGTTACTGAATACATAGAAAAGTTTATTAATGAAGATTTAAAACTTAGTAAAGATATGATACCAAGACAATATAAGTTAAAAGATTTATATGATGCTTTTGAGTTTGCTTTAATTAGTGAAGGGGTACTTAAGAGTGATAAAATATATGATTTAAATAATATATTGAAAGTTAGACTAGATTCAATTATTAGTGGTGATTATGGGGAATATTTTGATGTAGATGAATATATATCTAAGGAAGAGTATATTAAGAAATTATTTATAAATGAGAATGGAGAAAAAGTACAAATAGTTAATTTTAACTTGAATTTTGTTGATGAAAGATTTGCTAAAACACTTACAAAAATATATTCTAAATTATTTTTAGATTATGCAACATCACTTCCTAATAATCAAGATTTCTCTGTTCAAATAGTCTTAGAAGAAGCTCATAGATATGTACAAAATGACAGTGATATAGATACGATTGGATATAATATATTTGATAGAATTACTAAAGAGGGGCGTAAGTATGGAGTTATACTTGGACTAATTACTCAAAGACCTAGTGAACTTTCAACTACTGCGCTTAGTCAGTGTTCTAACTATATAGTCCTAAGAATGTTTCACCCTGATGATTTAGATATTATTAAAAATATAACACATAGTGTATCTATAAGTGATATTGAAAAATTAAAGTCACTTAGTCCGGGTATTGCCTTATGTTTTGGAAATGCATTTAATATACCTTTATTTACTAAGATTGATAAACCTGAACCAACACCAAATTCTACTAATGTAGAAATAATAAAACAATGGTTTAAAAGTCCTGAAGAATTAGAAAAAATTAAAGCCAATTTAAACCCAATAGAAAATAATAAACAAAATGAAAATACTATTGAAACATTTCAATAGTATTTTTATATTTAATTTACTTAATACGATAAGGATCTTCTAAAGTTCCAGTACCTGATTTAAAGAATGCATATTTATTTAATGTTATAACAGGATAAATGTTATTTTTATTTTTTGTTTTTTCTTCCTCAAATAAACTTCCTCTAAATACAAAGGCTAAGTTATTTGCTTTAGTGCTAGGAGTAATTATCCATTCATCTGATTGTCCTAAATCCGCTAAAAAATTAAAGTTAGAACAAGATTGATTTCCAAGAGTATTACATTCAGGATCAAGACTAGCTCTAATATATTCGTATGGAGTAATTGTTCCATAATAATATTCATCAGCACTTAATTTAGAACATTCTGTACTTCCATCAGTTGTTGTATCTTCTTGTGTTCTTTCACCTATACATAATTTATTGCTAACTAACTTAGCATTTTCACTTTCATTTAAAATAGTATTATCTTTTTTTAAATTTTTTAAATATTCACTTAATACACTTAAATCAAAATCATTATAACCATCATATGAACGTTCTGTACTATTATATCTATTATCCCAAACAGTTTTTGTTCTAATAGGATTTACTGCTTTTAATTTAACCATGTTATCTTTAATACTTATAATTTTCCAAATAGTATCTATAGTTTCATCTCTTTTTTGAGTACTACCGAACGCTACATAGTTATTATCAATTTTACCTCTAAAATAATATTCACCATCAGTTGTTTGATATAATCCACTTCCACTAGTAACAACAGAGTTATTATATAATACTTGTTTATATAATTCTTTAGTAGAATATATTTCTCCACAATCTAAATATGGTATATAAGTATATTCAGTTCCTGATTTAATTACTATTATATGAGAATTACATGATGAACCATTTTCAGCTATTTCACTTAATGGATCAATAAATCCATTACTTTCAAGTGTTGAATAAGCTAAACTATAAGTACCATCTTCGCTTGGTAGCATAGAAGGATTTTTATGATAGTAACTTTCAGTTGCTTTTTTAATTTTTTCTTCAAGTTCATCATAACTATACTTAACAGGCTTTAAATTTGTAATAGCCCATACTACTACAAGAAGAATAACTAATATACCAATTAATACCCCTCCCATAATAAACATATTTTTTTTCTCCATTTTTTCACCTCTTTTGATAGAATTATTATACAATAAAAGATAGTATTTAACAATATTTTATTTAGATAAAAAATGGTTTTAACTGTAAAATAAAAACTCTTAATTACAAAAGAGATTTTACTTATTTTGTTAATATATTATATACTTGTTCTACTTCCATTTTTTCTTCTTTTTCATAAATTGGAATAATATGCAAATGAAAATGTTTTACATCTTGAACACTTCCATTATGTTGAAGAAGTCTAATTCCGCTAGGTTTTAATTTCTCATTTACTAATTCCATTACCTTTTTAGCAACTTCATTTATTTTAGATAATGTCATTAAATCTATATCATACATATCTTTAATATGCTTTTTAGGTATTATTAAATTATGTCCGTTATGCATAGGATTAACATCTAAAAAACATTTAACATCATCATCTTCATAAATAGTATAAGATGGAATATCTCCATTTAGTATTTTACAAAATATACAATCCATTTTTAAATCACCTAAAATAATTATAAACTAAAAAAATATTTAGTTCAATTATTATATTTATTATAGCTTTAAAATTTATATATTCGTATATTATTATAGGTGAGATTAATGAAGGTAGAAAATGAATTTCCTATGTTAGAAAAAAGTTTAGTATACTTTGATAATGCTGCGACTACTTTTAAGCCTAAAAGTGTAATAGATAAAGTACTTGAATATTATAATGATTATACAGCAAATTCTCATAGAGGAGATTATGATAGTAGTTTTAAAGTTGATGATGAAATAGATTATACAAGAGATCTTGTTAAGATGTTTATTAATGCTAAGAGAAAAGAAGAAATAATATTTACTAAGAATACAACTGATTCATTAAATTTGGCTGTATTTGGTTTTTTCTTAAATTATTTAAGTGATGGAGATGAAATAATTTTATCTAGTAGCGAACATGCATCTAATATACTTCCATGGTTGATATTATCATTAAAGAAAAATATTAAAATAGTATTTGTTGATTCTAAAGATGAAAAACTGGATATAGAAGATATTAAAGATAGTATTACATCCAAAACTAAAGCAATATCTATTGCTCATATCACAAATGTAAGTGGAGATAAAAGAGATGTTAAATCCATATGTAAATTGGCTCATGAACATAATATATTAGTTGTAATTGATGGAGCTCAAAGTGTTCCACATATAAAAACAGATGTAAGAGATATTGATGCAGATTTTCTTGCTTTTTCAGCTCATAAAATGTGTGGGCCAACTGGTGTTGGTGTACTTTATGGAAAGTATGAATTGTTAAAGAAAATGATACCATATACATATGGTGGTGGAATGAATTTAAATTATGATGAAAAACATTTAACTCTTGCAGAACTTCCATATAGATTTGAAAGTGGAACGCCGAATATATCAGGTATAATAGGCTTTAGTGAGAGTATTAATTTATTAAATAAAATAGGTATGGAGAATATAGAAAGACATGATAAATTTTTAAGAAAATATTTGATTAAAGAATTAGAAAAAATACCATATATTAAAATATATAATAAAAATTGTGAAGGAAGTATTGTAATAATAAATATGGATGGTATTTTATCTGGGGATCTTGGCTTATATTTAAATACTAAAGGTATATGTGTAAGAAGCGGTAAACATTGTGCAAAAATGGGGGATAATAAAGAGGATACTGTAAGAATAAGTTTATATTTTTATAATACTTATGAAGAAATAGACTATCTAATTAGTGTACTTAAAAACAAGGAAGAAATAATTGAGTTTTCAAATTAAGAACTAGAAATAGTTCTTTTATTATTGACTATTTATATAGTTTAATGATATATTTTTTATTATTGGTGGAAGGTGTTTTATGATTGGTAGTGAAAAGGTAAGAGAATATTTTAAGAGTATAAATGAAGAAGATAAAATAGTTGTTCATAGTGTTAAAACTGATACTGTTTCTAATGCAGCAAAAGAATTAGGATGTGAAGAAGCACAAATATGTAAGACGATGGCTTTTTTAGTAGGAGATAATCCAATTGTTGTAGCTATGGCTGGAGATGCTAAGATAGATAATGCAAAATATAAATCAACATTTCATAAGAAAGCAAAAATGGTTTCACTTGATGAAGTAGAAAAAATAATAGGTCATATTCCTGGTGGTGTCTGTCCATTTGCAGTAAATGAAGGGGTTAAAGTATATTTAGATGAATCTTTAAAAAGATTTGATATAGTATATGCTGCGGCTGGAAGTCCTGATACTACAATTGGTGTAACTATTAATGAATTAGAAAAATTTTCTCTATATGATTCTTGGGTGGATGTATGTAAATAAGACTTAAATAAGTCTTTTTATTTATAAAAAATAAAAAATGTATATAATTTAATGTTTAATATAAAAATGTAAATAAATATTTTATTATTTTAAGAAAATTTTTAAAATTTGAGTGTACTTTATATACATAATATTCAATTTTATCGATTTGATTGGCACATTCATTCTTGATAATATTTATTTTGAAAGGAGGTATGATGTTAAATCAGCTAGTAATAGCAGGACGTTTAGTAAGCGATCCTGAAATAATTAGTACAGATAATAATAAAAAGAAAACACTTATAACAGTAGCTGTTCCAAGAAGTTATAAAAATTTTGAAGGTGTTTATGATACAGATTTTATTAGATGTACATTATGGAATGGTATAGCTGAGAATACATGTGAATATTGTAAGAAAGGAGATATTATTGGAGTAAAAGGTAGACTTCAAACATCTACATATGAAAAAGATGGAGAGAAAAAATATTCAATGGATGTAATCGCAGAAAAAGTATCGTTTCTAAGTAGTAAGAAAGCAGAAGAATAGTTCTGCTTTCTTCATATAATTATGATATAATATCAATGTATAAGATAGGTGATTTTATGTATATTTTATTTTTAGTAATGATATTTATTTTTTTATTAATCGGAGTATATTACTATTACTTTGTTAAAGATATTTTAAAAATATTCATTAAAAATAAAATTATAATAAAAATAATTTGTATGTTTATATCAATAGTGTTATGTTTCTTTTGGATATTTGGATTAACAATTAAAAGTATATTAACACCATATATGATTTATTTAACTATATTTATAATGATTTTTAACTTAGTGTTTATATTATTAAAGAAATATAAAGATATTAATGTTAATAAGTTCTTATATTTAATACCTGTAATACTATCATTATCAATATGTTTATATGGTAAATACAATATCAATAATCAAATACTAACTGAATATAATATTAAAAGTGAGAAAAAACTTAACAAAAATTTAAAAATACTTTATTTGTCAGATTGCCATTATGGTGGTGTTTTAGAAAAAGATAATTTAGATAAAATGATGAATGAAATATATAAAATTAAAGATATAGATTTAGTTTTATTAGGTGGAGATATAACAGATGAGAGTACATCTTTAGAGGAACTTAAATATATATATGGAAAGTTAAGTAATATAAATAACAAATATGGAATATTTTTTGCTTATGGTAATCATGATGGAAGATCATATAAGAATACATATTATAATCTATTAGAAAATGTATTAAGTGAAAATAAAATTAATTTGCTTGATGATGAATATTTTAAAGTTACTAATAATATTTCAATTGTAGGTAGAAAAGATTTTTATTATGATAGAAGAGAATTAAAAGATATAATTAAAGAAGATTTAGATAATATATATACAATATTATTAGACCATCAACCAAAAGATTATGAACAAGCAAATGAACTTAAAATAGATTTAATATTATCAGGACATACACATGCAGGTCAAATATTTCCAGGCGGTTTATTAATTGATATATTTAATACATCAGAAAAATCATATGGATGTGATAAGATAGGAAATCTTTATTCAGTAGTATCATCAGGTGTAAGTGGATGGAGAATACCAGTCAGAACAGAAAAACATTCGGAATATGTTATTATTAATGTTAAAAATTAATTTATTACTTCAAATAAATATATTATTTTGATAAAATAGAATAGTAAGGTAGTGTGATAGAATGAGAGCAATAGATATAATCAAGAAAAAACAAAATAAAGAAAAATTGAATTATAACGAAATTGAATATATGGTTAATTCATATATAAAAGGTAAAATTAGTGATGATACTATGGGTGAATTTATTTTTGCAATTTACCATAAAGGACTTAGTATAGATGAAACATATTATTTAACAGATGTAATGATTAAAAGTGGTGAAGTAATAGACTTATCAAGTATCAATAAACCTATTGTTGATAAGCATTCCACTGGAGGTGTAGGAGATAAAATTACATTAATAGTATCTCCAATAGTTGCATCTGCGGGAGTTTGTGTACCTAAAATGAGCGGAAGAGGTTTAGGACTTACTGGGGGAACTGTTGATAAATTAGAGAGTATAACAGGATATAAATTAAATCTTAATAAAAAAGAATTTTTAGATTCTTTAAATAATATTGGTTGTGCAGTAATAAGTCAAAGTGAGAGAATTGCTCTTGCAGATAAAAAAATATATGCTCTTAGAAATCAAATAGGCGCGGTTGATTCAATACCATTAATTGCCTCATCAATTATGTCTAAAAAAATAGCTAGTGGAAGTAATATCATAGTTATAGATTTGAAAGTAGGTAAAGGAGCATTCATGAAGAATGTAAAAGATGCTACTAAATTAGCTGAAACTATGATTAAAATTGGAAAATACTATGGGAAAAAGGTAATATGTACTTTAAGTGATATGAATATCCCACTTGGTAAAAATATAGGTAATGTTTTAGAAGTTAAAGAAGTTATAGATTTTTTTGATGGAAAATATGATAAAAGACTTTATGAATTATCTGTTTATATATCTGCATTAATGATTAGTTCTGCTAAAAAAATAAGTTATAAAAAGGCTCGTGAATTAGTGGTAAATCTATTAGATAGTGGGCATGCTAAAAATAAATTTTATGCTTGGATAAAATATCAAGGCGGAAATATTAACAAACTTAAAGATAAAGCTAAAAAATTAAGTGTTATTTCTAATAAAACAGGTTATATTAATAATATAGATGCAGTTAAATTATCACAATTAGTGTTTGATCTTGGTGCTGGTAGAGTACTTAAAACTGATAAGATAGACTATGCCTGTGGAATAGTTTTAAATAAACAATTAGGTGATAAAATAAAAGAAAACGAAGTAATAGGTACTATTTATTATAATAAGAAGGTTGATAATATGGAATCTATATTACTTGAATCATTTAAAATAGAAAAGAAAAAAAGAAAGAATAAAAAAATTATTATTAAAACTATAAAATAAGTTCATTTATATGAATTTATTTTTTTTATAATGGAATAATAATAGTATGAAAAAAAATATATTATTTATTATATTGATGTTTAGTTTTATTATAAAAATTAATGCTACAGAGAAAATTAATTATTTAGAAAGTCTAAGTATAGAAAATTATGAATTAAATTTTAAAAAAGATGTTTATGAATATGATATTACTATAGATGAAGAGGAAATGTTAAACATTAACTATGAACTTAGTGATGATAATGCATATGTTAGTATAACTGGTAATGGTAATTTTAATAGTTCAGAAAATGTTATAGTAATTAATGTTAATAATGATTATAAATATAAAATAAATGTTCATAAGCCTTTAAAAGTTTCATATATAACAAATGATGAAACAATAGAGGAAATGAGTAATGATGAAAAAGACATATTAAAATTGGTTATAGTTACTATTTCATCTATGATTGTAGTATATATGGGTTATTTATTTTTTTATAAAAAATAAAATATATCAGATGACATATTTTATTTTACATATTTAACATAATATTCTTCATAAGTTAATTGTTCTTGGAAAATAATCATAGCATTTTCAATTCCTACATATCTATAATGCCATGGTTCATATATATATCCTGTAATATAAGTTTTATTTTCAGGATATCTTAGTATAAAACCATATTTATAAGAATTATTAATTAACCATTCATATTCTTTAGTTTTTTCAAATTTACTTGATCTTGCACTAGTATTAATATCAACTGATAATCCAGTTTGATGTTCTGAGTGACCTGGTCTTGCAGAATAGGTATCTGCTTCTTTTACACCATCTCTCTTAACATATCTATTATATAATGTATTTTGATTATCATAACTTCTATAAAAAGATACACTATATAAATTTATATTATCTTTTTTAGCAGCATCAACCATTTTTTTAAAGTATTCATAAGCAGTTTTATCTGCTATTCCAGAACCATATTTACTATCTACACTGACTAAAGTGGGCGAATATTCTCTATCTAATATGTGATATTTATTAACTAGCATTAATTCATTTTTTGATGTATCGGTTTTAACTATATTTGTATAAAAATTATTATCTATACCAATTTCAACATTCATTACTGTTTCATCTGTACTATAATTTGTATTATCTTTATAATTTTGATATCTCTCTATATTTTCAATATTAAAATATGGGCAAGCAATAAATTGTATTAAGTCATTATATTTTTTTGTAAGTAAATATTTTTTAACATCTGTTTCACTTATTTTTTTACTTATGATTTCAATTTCATCCATTTTATAGTTTAAGTGTAATAAATCTTCTTTGTATATGTATTCTTCATTATTTAAACCTTTTCCAGTAATATCACTTTCCATTCCTATAGTATTCATTTTATCATATGATAAATATAGTAAACTAATGAAACAACTACATATAATTACTAATACTATAATTAAAACGATTCTCTTTTTCACTAAAGCCCACCTCTTGATTTAATTATACTATAAAATATTAAAAATATTGATTTAATTTTCTAATATTTACAAAAAATTGATTAAAAAAATAACACTATTTAATAAGTGCTATTTATTATTTGGATCTATTAAAGATAGAGATACTTTTTCTTTTTCTTTATTAATTTCAATAACATAACAATTAACTATATCTCCCACACTAAGTACCTCACTAGGATGCTTAATAAATTTATCAGTTATCTTTGATATATGGATAAGTCCATCATTATGAAGACCTATATCAACGAATGCTCCAAAGTCAACTACATTTCGTATAGTTCCTTCAAGTTTCATACCAATACTAAGATTATCAATAGTTAGAATATCACTCTTTAATATAGGCATTTGAAAATCATCTCTATAATCTCTTGTTGGTTGTTTTAATGAATCAATAATGTCATTTAATGTATATAAGTCTATATCAAGTTCTTTTGATAGAGAAGTTATATCTACTTTATTTAATTCTTGTATTAATTTTTCACTTCCAAGATCATTTGTAGTTAGATTTAAATGCTTTAATAATTTTAATGTTTTATCATAACTTTCAGTATGTATATTAGTCATATCAAGTGGATTATCTCCATCTATTACTCTCATAAATCCAATTGATTGTTCGAATACTTTATCATTTAATAATTTTTTCTTTTTAAGTTCTTCTCTTGACTTGATTTTTCCATTTTCTTCTCTATATTTAATTATTTTATCAATAGTTGATTTAGTTAAACCTGATATATATTTAAGTATAGAAGGGGATGCGGTATTTATATTTACACCAACATTATTAACACATTTACTTACAGTAAAATCTAATGATTCAGATAGTTTCTTTTGTGATACATCATGCTGATATTGACCAACGCCAATAGATTTTGGATCTATCTTAACTAATTCATTTAATGGATCTTGAAGTCGTCTTGCTATTGAGATAGCACTTCTTTTTTCTACTGTTAAGTCAGGAAATTCTGATATAGCAAGTGGACTTGCACTATATACACTAGCTCCTGCTTCAGATACTATTGCATATTTACAACCATTTATTTCTTTTAAAGTTTCACTTACTAATTTTTCGCTTTCACGACTAGCAGTTCCATTACCAATTGCTATAATGTCAATTTTGTATTTAGTAATTAAATCTTTAATGACTTGTTTAGATTTTTCCCATTCATTTTTAGGTTCATGAGGATATATAACAGAAATGTTTAGTACTTTTGAAGTAGAATCTAATACTGCAAGTTTACATCCTGTTCTATATGCTGGATCAAATCCTAGTACATTTTTTTCTTTCATAGGTGGAATTAAAAGTAAATTTTCTAAATTTTCTTTAAACACCTCTATAGACTTATCTTCACTTTTTTCTGTTAAATCGCTTCTAATTTCACGTTCTAATGAAGGAGCAATTAATCTTTTATAACTATCTTTAATTGCATCAATTATATAGTTGTTAACAGGACTTTCTTTTTTTATAATTTTGCTTTGTAAATAATTTTCTATATCTTCTTTATTAACTTCAATTGATACAGTTAATATTTTTTCATCTTCACCTCTATTAATTGCAAGTACTCTATGTGGTTTAATATGTTTCACACTTTCACTAAAGTCATAATACATTTCATAAACTTTATTTTCATCATTTGCATTTTTCTTTAATTTTGAAGTCATAATACCATTTTTATAAAAATAATTTCTTATCCATTTTCGATAGTATGCATTATCACTTATCCATTCAGCAATTATATATTTTGCACCTTCAATTGCATCTTCTTCATTCTTTACATTTTCATTTAAATATTTCTTAACTATATCATTATTAAATGTAGTAGGGAAACTCATAATTATTTTTGCAAGAGGCTCTAAACCATTTTTAATTGCTTCTGTAGCTTTAGTTTTTTTCTTTTCTTTAAATGGAGCATAAATATCTTCAATCTCTACTAGTTTTTTTGCATTCATTATATTATTTTTAATTTCATCAGTTAAAAGACCTTTCTCGTCTATTAGTCTAATAACATCTTCTTTTCGCTTAAGTAAATTAACTTGATATTCATAGTGTTCATTTATTACTCTTATTTGTTCTTCATCTAGCGCACCCGTTGCTTCTTTTCTATATCTTGCTATAAATGGTATTGTATTTCCTTCACTTAATAGTTTTAATACACTTTCTATACCTTTAGCATCAACATTAATTTCAGTACTTATTTCATTTATAATATCTTTATTCATATCTTTCTCCTTAATTTAGCAAAATTTAATATTTTTTAAACATACCTGTATATTTTATCAAAAATAATATTTAACTTCTACACAAGTAACAAATAATTTACATTTAATAATTAGTAATAGTAGAGTAAAAACAATTTTTTACATGAAAAAATTCTTAAAACCATTATATAGTTTTAAGAATTTAAATTTTTAAATGGCGGAGACAGAGAGATTTGAACTCTCGCGCCAGTTTCCCGACCTACACCCTTAGCAGGGGCGCCTCTTCAGCCTCTTGAGTATGTCTCCAGGCCTCGAATTAATAATACATTAAATTTCTGTTTAAGTCAAGAAAAACTTGTATTATGTTTATTTATTTGGTATTATGTTATTAAGGTAAGTAAGGAAGTGCATGATATGATAAATGATGAATTAGCATTAAACATGACGATGAGTGAAGAAGAAAGAAAAGAAGAAGAATTGATGAATACAATGAAGATGGAACCAATCTTAGAAAGAACTATGATTGAAGAAGAGCCACTAATCACATTAAAGAAGAAAAGAATAAAAGTTACTGATTATTTCTTAATTGGTATGATTAGTGTACTGAGTGTAGTATTTGTTGTAGTTTTATTCAATGTATTATAGCAAGACGATTTGTCTTGTTTTAATTTGAAAAATATTATATAATCATATGCGTGTTAGAGGTGTTGTTTATGACAAATAAAGATTTAGCTGAATTAATATTTCCAAATATTGATAAGACAGTAGATGATTATGAGAAAATTTATCCAAGTAGAAATGGAAAAGTTGTTACAAGATTTGCTCCAAGTCCTACAGGGTATGTCCATATTGGTGGTATATATCAAGCGATAATAGATTATTTAATCACTAAAAATAATAATGGAATATTCATGTTAAGGATTGAAGATACAGATCAAAAAAGAGAGTTAGATACTGCCGTTGATTTAATTAATAAGGCTATTAATCATTATGGTTTATTACCAGATGAATATGAAATAAATGGTCAAATAGTTGGAAAATATGGACCATATGTTCAAAGTGAAAGAAAAGAAATATATCATGCGTTTATTAAACATTTAATAGAAATAGGCAGAGCTTATCCTTGCTTTTGCACTAAGGAAACACTAGATGAATTAAGAGTGATGCAGGAACATAAAAAGCAAAGAACAGGATATTATGGCAAATATGCTAAATGTAGAAACCTATCTGTTAGTGAAATGATAGATAATATTAAGCAAGGAAAACCATATGTAATTAGATTTAAATCAAATGGTGATTTTGAAAAGAAATTTAAATTTCATGATGAAGTAAAAGGTGATTTAGAATTATCTGAAAATGATGAAGATTTTGTTATTATGAAAAGTGATAATTTATTACCAACATATCATTTTGCTCATCTTGTTGATGATCATTTGATGAGAACTACTCATGTCATAAGAGGAGAAGAGTGGCTTAGTAGTGCGCCAAAACATATAGAATTATTTGATGCATTTGGTTTTGAACATCCAAAATATGTTCATACACCATTAATAATAAAAAAAGAAGGAAATAGTATAAGAAAAATAAGTAAAAGAAAAGATCCTGAAGCATCAATGAGTTATTATAGTGAACTTGGATATCCAACAAAGGCAGTTATTGAGTCATTAATGACAATAATAAACTCTAATTATGAAGAATGGCATACTGAAAACCCAGATAAAGTATTTACAGATTTCGAATATAATCCTGAAAAAATGTCTTCAAGTGGTGCATTATATGACTTAGAAAAATTAAATAATATATCAAAAGAAATTATTTCAAAAATGAAAGCTAAAGATTTATATGATGAATCTTATAAGTGGGCATGTAAATATAGTGAATCTTTAAAATCTTTAATAGAGTATGATAGAGAATATTACAAAAATATATTAAATATTGAACGTGAGCAAGAAAAACCACGTAAGGATATTGTATATTATTCTATGATAGAAAGTCTAATATGGTATATGTATGATGATAGATTTTATAATTCTGAGAAAGAATATGAATGGAAAAATATAACAGATAAAGAAGAAATAAAAAATATATTAGATTTATATATTAGTAAATATTATGATGAAAATGATGATAAAGATACTTGGTTTAATAAAGTAAAAGAAATGTGTGATGATTTAGGTTATGCATCTAATATAAAAGAATATAAGAAAAATCCGGAAGCATTTAAAGGAAATGTATCTGATATATCTACAGTTTTAAGAGTTGCATTAACTACTAAATCAAATACACCTGATTTGTATTGTATTATGAAACTGCTTGGCAAAGATAGAATAATTAAAAGATATAATGAAATATAATATTTGTTTTTATCAAATTTAATTATATAAAGAAAGATAAAATAATTATCAAAAATAGAAAATTATTTTTAATAGTAAGTTAGCACATGAAACGTAAATCATGTGCTTTTTTAAATAACTAAAAATTTAAAAAGCATATTTTAATTTTACATATTTATCTAAAATTAATTTTTTTATTTTAAACTAATATTTTTTTTCTGTCAATAATTTAGGAAAATGTCTCAAAATTTTTTAAACATTAACGGGA
>JBJEED010000026.1:0-2841 GCA_051872765.1 Bacilli bacterium
TACTAAGCCTTATAGGCTTTAGAGAAAAACCACGCCTTTAGACGTGGATTTTTATAGTAAGAAAAAAATGTAGATTATGTCTACATTTTTAATTACTTTAATTTGCATACTATTATTTAACTATATTACCAAAAGTGCAACTATATTGATAATTATTGATATAACAAATAATATTAATGCAAGTGGCCATATCTTTTTAATCCATTCTTTATATGAAATACCAAGATAACTTAATCCTAAAGCTAAAACTGCACTGGTTGGAGAAACAAACATAGTTACACCATATAAGCTTTGCACTAATAATATAAGTACAGTAGCACTAACTTCTTGAGCAGCCATTTGTGGTAACATATAGTTTGCAACATATAGAATATCTACATGTAATGCAGAACCTAAAACTGTTACAATTGTATTAAAGAATAAATTAAATCCTTTTCCTATATTAAGCAAGTGCTCTATAATTGTTGGGAAGAACATAGCATTAGCTGCAAAGTAGATTACTGTATAAACAAACATTACTAATAATGCTGGTTTTAACATCTTCATTGCACCATTTGCCATATTACTAAATATCTCTTTTAATTTCATTCTATAAGATAATCCAAGAACTAAAGCAGCAATCAAGCATACAATAGCCATATCTGAATAGTACCACTCACCAAAAGCAACATTTTCACCTAATAATTTACTAAATATAGCAACCTCTTCCTTAGAAGTTTCAAAACCTTCAGTAGTTAAAGTAAATTGTGGTATTTTAACTGTAAAATTATTTATTGCATCATTTGCTTTAGTAAAAATATCTACACCAAATACATTACTCCATTTAGTACATCCAAGAACTAAAATTACTAATATTAATGATAATATCAATATTATTGGAAAAACAGAATACTTATTAGATATTTTTTCACCAATAAATAATGTTTCGTTATCTTCATCATTTTCAACAACTTCTTTAGTTTTTTTGTTTTTAGATAAAGCAATTGTCTTTTTAGATGTTTCCTCTACATTTCCTTTCTTTACTCTTTTAGCTCTTGTTAAGAAAACTATTAACGTAGCTATAGATAATACTAATAACACTAATTTAAATATCATTCCAGTTGTTAAATCAACATCAAGAATACCTGTAATAGTACCAGTAGTATTATATCCTAAAGTACTTCCAATCGTACCAATAAGCATAGCACCAAATGTTGCAAGACAAGCTGTAATTTTATCATATCCCATTGTTAATATAATTTCTATAACAAATGGTAAGAATATAAATAAAGCAAATCCATAGTCAAATATTGATGTGATTAATGCAATTGTTACTGCAATTCCAATTAAGAATATAAATTCAAGTCCTCTTAAGTTATTAGCTATTCTATCTATTAAGGCTCTATATTTTCCTGTTTTTATTAAAACACCATAAAGAGCACCAACAGATACTAATATAATTAATATTTGTATAAAGTAGCTAAATGCAAAAGAACTAAAAATTAATTGGAAATAATCAAAGAAACCAATACTATACATACCCATATCTGCAAGTTCACCTTCACTAAAGTAGCTAGCAGAGACTATCCACGTCATTACTACAATGCCTAGTAGTACATACATGATTATTTTAAATAATCCAGTTTTTTTCATTTTACCTAATCCTCCTTAAGTAATATTATATAACAAAAAATATCAACAATACAAGAATTTGCTGATATTTTAGTTATTTTGCATAAATATTAATTTAAATTTTTTATATGCATATATATTTTTTCAATACAGTTTTTTAGTTCTGTTTCATTTTTTACTGTAGCTATTTCATTTTTTAAATCTTTACTTTCTGGAATATATTTTAGATATGCAAGAGCATGTGTTTTAATATCAAGTATGGCCTTTCTTTCAGAGTAAGCTTCTTTTAATAGTTCATAATGTTTTACTAGCATATCAATACGTTGTTTATATGTAGGTTTATCAATTATATTGTTATTTTCTATATATTCAATACATTCTTTTATAAACCATGGATTTCCAATCGTACTTCTTCCAATCATAATTGCATCACAATTTGTTTCATCTAGCATTTTTTTAGCATCATAAATTGTTTTTATATCTCCATTACCTATTACAGGTATTTTAACAGCTTCTTTTACTTTTTTTATTAAATTCCAATCAGCTTTTCCACTATATCCTTCTTCTCTTGTTCTTGGATGAATAGCAATTGCACTAGCGCCAGCCTTTTCAATTAATTTAGCGACCTGTATACAATTAATACTATTGATATTCCATCCAGATCTAATTTTAACCGTTACGGGTGTATTTACACTTTTTACTACTGATGAGACTATTGTATATATTTTTTCAGGATCTTTAAGTAATCCAGATCCTGCTTGGGACTTTATAGCAACTTTTGGTACTGGGCAACCCATATTTATATCAATAATATCTGGTTTTGCATACTTTTCTACAAATTTAGCTGAGGATACAAAACTATCGACTTCACTACCAAATATTTGTATACTAATTGGTCTTTCATCATCATTTATTTTAAGCATATCTATAGTATTTTTACTATTATAAATAATCCCCATATTACTAACCATTTCAGAATATACAAGACCCGCTCCCATACTTTTTATTATTTTTCTCATAACTTCATTTGAAATACCAGCCATAGGCGCAAATACTACTCTATTTTTTATTTCAACATTACCTATTTTCCACATAATAAAACCTTCTTTGATAGATGTATTTTAACATTATAATACATTAAAGTAAAATAAAAGTTTTCTATTTAGAAAACTCTACAGAGTGTAGACAAACCCCTAGATTTTTTCTAAGGGTTTTCTTATAAATAATTTT
>JBJEED010000027.1:0-14559 GCA_051872765.1 Bacilli bacterium
TAAGCCTTATAGGCTTTAGAGAAAAACCACGCCTTTAGACGTGGATTTTTATTATGAAATAAAATAAACTTGTTTTTATTTTACTTTGAATATATAATATTATTGTTATAAATTTAGATATTTATAAATTGGAGGTAAATATGTTAGAACTAAAAAATATATGTTTTACTCGTGAAGGTAAAAAAATATTAGATAATGTTAGTCTAACTTTAGATGAAGATAAATTTTATGTTATTACTGGACCTAATGGTAGTGGTAAATCTACTCTTGCTAAAATAATAATGGGTATTGAAAAACAAGATAGTGGAGAAATTTTATATAATAATGAGGATATAACTCATTTAAGTATAGATGAAAGAGCTAATTTAGGAATATCTTATTCATTTCAACAACCAGTTAAGTTTAAAGGAATAACAGTTTATGATTTAGTATGTCTTGCATCAAAAAAATTTTTAACTAAAGAAGATGTGTGTCAAATATTAACTAAAATAGGATTGTGTACTAATGAATATATAAATAGAGAAGTAAATGATTCTTTATCTGGAGGAGAATTAAAGAGAATAGAAATAGCAAGTGTATCTGTTCGTGATAGTAAGCTTACTATATTTGATGAGCCAGAAGCTGGTATTGATTTATGGAGTTTTGATAATTTAATTGAATTATTTAAAGATATTAGAAAAAATACTAATGGAAGTACAATAATAATATCACATCAAGAAAAGATATTTGATATAGCAGATAAGATAATTTTATTAAAAAATGGAAAAATAGAAAGAATTGGAAACAAGGAAGATGTAATAGGTAGTTTTAATAATAAAAGAAAGAAGTGTTGTCATGAGGGGTGCGTGAATAATGAATAATATAGATAATGAATTATTAAAAACAATTAGTGGTACATTTTCATATACTGGTGCTTATAATATAAGAAAAAATGGAGAATCTATTGATAGACAGACAACACCAAATATAGATATAGTATCAAAGAAAGATAGATCTGGTTTAGATATATATGTTAAAGATAATACAACTAATGAATCATTAGATATTCCTGTATTAATAAGTAATGCTGGTATAAAAGATGTTGTATATAATGATTTTTTTATTGGAGATAATGTTGATATTACAATAGTTGCTGGATGTGGTATTCATAGTGAAATAGAGGAAGATTCAGAGCATGATGGTATTCATAGGTTTTATATTGGGAAGAATTCTACTGTTAAATATATTGAAAAACATTATGCTGAAGGATTTGGATTTGGAAAAAAAATAATTAGTCCTGTTACTGAAATTTACATGAAAGATGGAAGTAGTATGGAAATGGAAACTTCTCAGATAAGGGGAATTGATGATGCGATTAGAACAACTAAAGCTAAACTTGATAGTGATACAAAACTTGTTATAAATGAGAAAATAATGACTCATGAAAATCAAAAAGCAAAGACTGTGTTTGAAGTTATTTTAAATGGTAAAAACTCTAGTTCTAAGGTTACTTCTCGTAGTGTAGCAATAGATAAATCAAAGCAAGAGTTTATATCTAAAGTAATTGGAAATAATGAATGTTTTGGTCATGTTGAATGTGATGCGATAGTAAAAGATAAAGCTCGTGTCACATCTACACCAAAAATAGTTGCAAATAATATTAATGCATCATTAATTCATGAAGCAACTATTGGAAAGATTGCTAAAGAACAACTAGTTAAGTTAATGACTCTTGGTCTTTCAAAAGAAAGAGCAGAAGAAACAATTATTAATGGTTTTCTAAATTAAAAAAATATGATAAAATAATATATAACACTATATATTTAAATGAGGTGATAAAAGTTAATGCTTAAATTAGATAATATTACAAAAGTATATGAAGTAGGTGAAATGAAACAAGTGGCTCTTAATGGAGTTTCTTTATCATTTAGAAAAAATGAATTTGCATCTATTTTAGGACCGTCTGGAAGTGGTAAGACAACACTTTTAAATATTATTGGCGGTTTAGATAAATATACTAGTGGTGACTTAATAATAAACAATGTATCAACAAAGGAATATAAAGATTCTGATTGGGATTCATATAGAAATCATAAAATTGGTTTTGTATTTCAAAGTTACAATTTAATATCCCATCAAACAGTTCTACAAAATGTTGTGCTTGCGCTAACATTATCTGGAATATCTAAAAAAGAAGGAATCGAGAGAGCAAAGCAAGCTTTAATAGATGTGGGTCTTGAAGATCATATTTATAAAAGACCTAATCAATTATCTGGAGGTCAAATGCAAAGAGTTGCGATTGCAAGAGCTTTAGTAAATGATCCAGATATATTACTTGCTGATGAACCAACAGGAGCACTTGATTCAGAAACAAGTGTACAAATCATGAAGTTATTAAAAGATATTTCTAAAAATAAATTAGTTATAATGGTTACTCATAATCCTTCACTTGCAGAAAAATATTCAAATAGAATTATTAATTTAATAGATGGAAAGATAATTTCTGATACAAATCCATATAAGAAAAAAAAGGAAAAGGAAACATCTGGTTATATAAAAACTAAAAAAACTTTTATGTCATTTATGACTGCACTTAGTTTATCTTTTAATAATTTAATGACTAAAAAAGGAAGAACTATTTTAGTGTCTGTAGCTGGTTCAATTGGAATAATTGGTATTGCATTAATTATGTCACTATCTAATGGTTTTCAAAATTATATAGATAAAATACAAGAAGAAACTCTATCGTCATATCCACTTACTATAACTAGTGAAACAGCAGATATGACAAGTATGTTACTCTCTATGGTTAGTGGGGATTCAACTAATGATAATACTAATAAGGTTGTTGAAAAACAATATGTAACATCTATGTTTTCAAATATAGCAACTAATGATTTAAGAAGTTTTAAATATCATTTAGAGCAAAATGAAGATAAAATAAAAGATGATGTATCATCAATTAAATATTCTTATAGTATAGATCCTACTATTTATACAAAAGAAAAGAATGGTGATATTACTAAGGTAAATCCAAATACACTATTTACATCAATGTTTTCAAGTAATATAATGAGTAGTTATTCAAATTATTCGAGTATATTTAGTCAAATGACGGATGATATTGATGCATTAAATGAACAATTTGATGTACTTGCTGGTTCTTGGCCAGAAAAGTATGATGAACTAGTAATTGTATTATCAGAACCAAATGCTATTCCAGATTTACTTGTATATTTTTTAGGTCTTAGAGATATGGATGAACTTACAGATACAATTACTAAACTAATGTCTGGTGAAGAAGTAAATTTAAATAATGAGCCACTTGAATTAACATATGATGAATTAATGGACATAGAATTAAAACTAATACATCCAAGTAATTTATATAAATACAATAGTAAATATGAAATATATGAGGATATGTCTGAAGATATAGATTATGTAAAAAAATTATATGATAAGGCAACAAGACTTAAAATAGTAGGAGTAGTTGCACCTAAGAAAGGTAGTACATCTATGACTCTTACTCAAGGTGTTGCTTATACAAAAGACTTAATTGATTATATAATAGAAGAAGCAAAAAAAAGTGAAATAGTTAAGAAACAACTTGATAATAAGGATATTGATGTATTTTCAAATTTAAGATTTGATGAAGAAAAAGAAAAAGATACTCTTAATTTTGAAGATATGATTAGTGTTGATGAGGATATGTTAAAAAGTGCATTTAATATTAATATTGATAGTAAGTCACTTGAAAATAAAACTAAATCATATATGCAAAATATTCAAAATAGTATAACCACTAATACTAATCCTGCTTATGAAAATTTGAAATTAACATTAGAAACTCTTGCTAAGAATATGCTTAATAATTATATTGAAAACCCAAAAGAAACATTTACTAATCCATTAGATCCAAGCATAATTTTACCTGTTATTCATATTAATATCGTAGATAATTATGTAAGTGAATATATGAGTAGTGATGATGCAACTAAGTTAATTAAAAGTTTAGAGAGTAAATATGTGATTCCATCAAGCGTATATAATGAAACTTTTTCTGCAATGCTATCAAGTATGATAAAGGGGTATATAACATCTTATAATGAAATGGATTCATCACAAACAACTGATGGTGATAATATGGGTGCTTTAATTACTAGTGAGTCTGTTGATATAATTGTAAGTAATTTTATGTCACAAGCTATAGTTTTAGGGGTATTAGAAAATTTATCATCTAAGATGACTGAAGCTGTAATGCAAAAAACAATACTTACTGATGTTGGTAATTTAACACAAGAAATAATTAATAGCTTTTCAAATGCATTTGATGTAGATCCAAATAAAATATCTAAAGCATTCAAATTTGATTTAAGTGAATCTGAACTAAGAAGAATAATGGAAGCAATGATGAATACTGAAGAGAAGAATACTCAAAAATCAAATTTAATAAAACTTGGATATCAAGATAAAGATGATCCTACATCAATATCAGTATATTTTAAGAGTTTTGATTCTAAAGAAAATTTTGTTGATTTTATAGATGAATATAATGATAATGCAACTAAAAATAATGAAGAAGATAAAGTACTTAGATATACAGATATTACTGGAATACTTATGGGTTCTGTTAAGAAGGTAATTAATAGTGTTAGTTATGTACTTATTGCTTTTGTTTCAATATCTCTTGTAGTATCTTCAATAATGATTGGAATTATTACATATATCTCTGTATTTGAAAGAACAAAAGAGATTGGTATTTTAAGGGCAATTGGTGCTTCTAAAAGAAATATTTCTTCTATATTTAATGCTGAAACATTTATTATAGGCTTGTTATCTGGATTATTTGGAGTTGGTGTAACATTATCATTAATACCAATTATAAATCTTATAATTCATTCTGCTACTGGTAATTATAATATAAATGCTTCTCTTCCATTAGTGGGTGGTATAATACTTATAATACTTAGTGTAATATTAACTTTAATTGGTGGAATTATTCCATCAAAAGCAGCTTCTAAAAAAGATCCTGTTATTGCACTTAGAACAGAATAGATTTTAATAATAAGTAAAACTTCATTAATTTGAAGTTTTTTCTTACATAATAAAATGTTAAATTAAATTAAATAACTAAACTATTAGTTTTTATTGTGTTATAATTATTTATATGGAAAGTAGTATGAGTAAAATTAGTCTAAAATCTAAGAGTATTATTAAAAATAATAGTCTTTTGTTTGTCGCTTTTGAAAATAGATTAATAGCAAGATTAGTTCATATATTTGAAAAATATAAAATACCAATAAATCAGAAAATACTTAAAAAGAATATAGAAGAGAATTTAATTAATACATTAAATAGTTACAATGAAGATATTATTGATAAATATGAAGTTCTTATTGGTAAATATGAAAAAATAATTATTGAATATGTAAAGAATCATACTGATACTAAAATAATAAAAGAAGCTACAATGAATTTTATAAAGAAAATATCTGATAAGAATAATAGTTTTGTGAATAAAAATATTTCTAATAATTTTATTGAATATATAAATTCTATTATATATGTTTATGATAATCATGAGTTGAATAAAGAAATAATTAATAGAATAAATACTGATATAAATGATATAATAGATGAGTTTAATAGAAATAATTATAATTATGTTATTGAATCAGTAAATATAGTTATTAAAGGAATTATTAGTAGTATGTAGGAGGGTAAAATGAGTAATATTTATAAAAGGGTAAAAGAATTTAAGAATAGATACCCATTAACAATGGCATTTAGATTAGCAAAACATATAAAAGTATTAGAAAGTCATTTAAATCCAGGAGAAGAAGTTAAATATATCTTTTGTGGTCAAAAGAATTATAATTCTTATATGCTTTGTAATACATGCGTAGTAGCACTTACCGATAGAAGAATATTAATTGCTCAAAAAAGATTACTATGGGGATATTTTTTAACTATGATAACACCAGATATGTATAATGACTTAAAAGTAACAAAAGGATTAATTTGGAGTAATATTGAAATTGATACAATTAAAGAAACAGTATATATTTCAAATTTAGATCCAAAAGCAGCTAAAGAAATTGAATCAGAAATAACTGAATTTATGATGAAAGAGAAAAAGAAATATGGCAAAAAAAATAATTAGTTTCATATTATTTTTTTTGATTAGTATAAATTTTGTTAATGCAGAAGAAGTTAATGTAGTTAGTGAAAGATATATACTATATAATATGAATGAGGGTGTTATCTTAGATGAGAAAGATGCATATAGTGAAACTTATATTGCTAGTTTGACTAAGATAATGTCTGTGATAGTTGCAATTGAGAATATTGATGATTATGAAAAAAAAGTAATTATTACAAGTGATATGCTTAAAGATATTGATTGGGATGTAGCAGTAACTGGTTTTAGTGTTAATCAAGAAGTCACTTATAATGATTTATTATATGGAGCAATACTATCTAGTGGAGCAGATTCTATAAATGCGCTTGGATATTCTGTAGCAGGAAGCATGGATGAATTTGTTAAATTAATGAATAATAAAGTTAAAGAATTAGGTCTTAAAAATACTAGGTTTGCTAATGCTATTGGTTTATATGATGAAAATAATTATAGTAGTGCATATGATGTTGCTCAAATATTAATCTATTCATTAAAGAATGAAAAATTTAAAGAAATATTTGAAACTAAAGAATATAAACTAAGTAGTGGTAAAGATATAAAAAGTACTTTATACTATTATAATAAGAATAGTAATATAAATGTTGAATATATTAAAGGAGCAAAAACAGGATATATTAATGCCTCTGGTTATTGTCTTGCATCAACAGCAACAATAAATAATATAGACTATTTACTTGTAACATTAAATGCAAGAAGTACTACACAAAATAATCATATTTTAGATAGTGTAAAAATATATGATTATTTTTCAAGTAATTATAGTTATCAAAATATAGTTAATAGTGATGATATTGTTGTTAATCTTAATACTAAATATGCAAAAGAAAAAAATATTAATATTAAATCTGGAGTAGAGATAGATAAATATTTAAAAAATGGATTTGATAAAACTAAATTAAGGTATGAATATAATGGTATTTCAAAAATTAATGCTAATACTAAACTTGGAACTAAAATAGGAACTATTAAAGTAATATATAATGATGAAATATTAGATGAATTTGATTTACTATTTAATGAGAAATTAACCTTAAGTGTTTTAGGAATTATATACAAAAATAGTTTTTTAATATTTATTTGTATTTTATTAATAATTTTATTTAGTTTATCTGGTAAAAAGAAAAAGCGTAAAAAAAGATAAACGCTTTTTTATTTTACATTTATATATAAATGTAAATATAAAATATTTTAAAAAAGATTTACATATTATTTACATATATTATTGATTTGATTTGCACAAATGTTTATAATGAGTATGAAGGTAGTAAGCGTAAGACGTGATGATTACTAAGTGAAGGAGGGTTGTATGAAAAACGTTGACGAGAAGAACAACAAAACATCTAATAGTACTAAAAAGACTAATCATAAAAATACTCAAAATAAAGTAAAAGATGTTGAAGTTGTTAAACCAGAAAAAATTGTACAAGATGAAGGCGTACGTGTAAAAGAAATTAAAGTTACGACTATTGATGATGATTTTTTAGAAGAGGATGAAGATAAAAAACTTATAGTAGTAATCGCAATAGCAATTTTAATTATTATGGCTACTATTGTTGGTCTTTTAGTAGGTTGTGAAAAGAAAGAACTAGAAGAACCAGAAAAGCCAAATGATGATGTGGTTTTACCAATAGAGGATAATACTACAGATGAAGAAGAAACAAAAGAAACTGTTAAAAAAGTAACAGTAAAGACAGAAGATAAGGAAGAACCAACAACTACAATTAATTATTATAGTGTTAAATTTATGTTAATGGATGGTACTTTTAAATATTTAGAAGTAGAAGAAAATTCATTAATTAGTAAATTTGTACCAACTGGATATAATTATTGTACATATTATTCTGATAAGGAATTAACTAGTGAGTTTAATTTTAAAAATAGAATTAATGAAGATACAATTATTTATACAGTATGTACTGCAGATAATTATACTATAGAATATAATGTTGATACTACTAATCCGACTTTATATAATTCTAGTTTAGGAACTATTGTTTTAGATGAAGCAATAAGTTTAGAACAATTACCATTTTTAGGGTGGTATTTAGATAGTGAATTTACTAGTGAAGAGGTAAGTGAATTATCTACTAAATTACTTGAATATGCAGATGAGAATAAAGTTATTAAATTATATGCTAAATTTGGTGCATTAAATATCTCATATTATAATCAAGATGAAGAAATTATTTTAACAGAAGAATACTATGGTTCTTATACAATAAATGAAGAAATAAGAGGCGTATGTAGTGAAAGTAATTTCTTGGGATGGTCTACTAATAAAGATAGCAAAGTAATTAGTTATAAAGGTGGAGAAAGTGTTAATAAATTAAGAGAAGATTTAAATTTATATCCTGTTTGTGGTAGTGCAACTGTAATTTATACTAGTGAAGGAAATTCTGTAAGTGTTGGTTATACTACAGAAGAGTTAATTGAATATAATTTACCACAACCAAGTGATTTAGAAATAGATACTCCAACATATGTAATTCCAGTTGATGAAGTAACAGAAAATAGTAAAAAAGTAGTACCAGATGAGGCTATTGAAATATTAGAAAATGAAATTAGGCTTCAAGATGCTAAAGATAAAGCAGGAAGTAATTATATACCTGAAGTTGGAGATTATGTTGAAGAGCATAATAAAGTTTTCGTAGGTTGGGTTGAGAAAGAAGAAACATTAGAGGGAATTATTGATGATAATGTAATAGAAGATGGAGTAGTTACAGAAGAACCAATTATTCCTGATATAGAAGTATTACCTGATGATTATGTTCCAGAAGATAATAAGACAACAGAATTAGAAGCTATATGGAGAGAACAAACGGAAGAAGAATTATTATCAGGAGAATATGACTCAGAAGAAATAGAAACTGAAGAATCAAATTCAGAAAATCAAGATTCAATAGATTCAATTCCAGAATTATAAAAGCACTAAAAAGTGCTTTTTGTCTATGAAAAAATATATATTAATGATAAAATAATGTTGAGGTAATTATGGAAATACAACTAGGAAATAAAATATTTAATGTATATATAGTTAGAAAGAATAATAAGAATATGTATCTTAGAGTTAAAGAGGATGGAATACATATTTCATGTAATTATTTTGTTACCAAATCAATGATAACTTCTTTTATAAAGAGTAATGAAGATGTAATTATTGAAGCAAGTAATAGATTAGAAGTTAAATCTAAAAAGAAAGAAGAATTTTACTATCTTGGTAATAAATATGATGTTATAATATTGAATACAGTTTCAAAGATTGAGTTTTCAGATGATAAAGTATTTGTAAAAAATAAAACTTATTTAGATACTTTTTTAAAAAATGAAGCTAAAAGAATATTCAATGATAGAGTAGAAGTATGTTATAATTTATTTGAAGAAAGAATTCCTTATCCTGATATACTAATAGGTAAAATGACTAGAAAGTGGGGATATTGTAATAAAGCAAAAAAACTTATAAAACTTAATTTTGAACTTATAAAATATAGTATTAATGAAATTGATTATGTTATTATACATGAACTTTGTCATTTTCTTGAATTTAATCATTCTAAAAAGTTTTGGTATTATGTAAAAAAATATAAACCTGATTATAAAGAAGCACAAAAAGTACTTAAGGAGGAGTAATATGTTAATTACATCTAAAGATAATAGTAGAATAAAAGAAATTAGAAAATTATTAAATAAAAAGTATTCTATAGAGAAAGGATTATTTGTAATTGAAGGAGAAAATTTAGTTGAAGAGGCTATTAAAAGTAATTTATTAGTTGAATTATATGTACTTGATGGTACTTCGTGCAAATATAATTTTAAGTATGATAATATAACTTTAGATGTGATGAAAAGTATCAGTGATTTAAAAAGTACTCCTAGATTAATTGGAGTATCAAAATATATTAATAAAAATAGTTTAGGTAATAAAATTGTATTATTAGATGGTGTGCAAGATCCAGGAAATGCTGGTACGATTATAAGAAATTGTGTTGCTTTTGGAGTAGATAGTATAGTATTTTCTAAAGATAGTGTTAGTCCATATAATGAAAAAGTATTAAGAAGTACTGGTGGAATGATATATAATATTAATATTATTATTGATGAAATAGAAAATATAGTAGAGAAAATAAAAGAAAAAAATATTAAACTAATTGGAACTTCACTTTCTTTATCAAAAAAATTAGAACAAATAGAAAAATATGAAGAGTATGCTATAATATTTGGTAATGAAGGTAATGGTGTTAGTAAGAAAATATTAGATTTATGTGATGATATAGTAAGAATAGATATGGAAAATAAGTGTGAAAGTTTAAATGTTGGAGTATCTAGTGGAATAATTCTATATTATATGTATAAGAGGTAATTTATGGTATATATTAAAATTGGTAAGATTGTTAATACTCATGCTCTTAAGGGAGAGGTTAGACTAATAAGTAATTTTGAATATAAAGATAGAGTATTTAAAGTAGGAAATATATTATATGTAGGACAGTTAAAAACTCCACTTGAAATAGAAAGTTATAGGGTTCATAAGCAATTTGATATGGTTAAATTTGTTGGAATAGATTATATTAATGATGTATTAAAATATAAAGGAAGTAATGTCTATTTTAATGAAGAAGATTTGAATTTAAATGAAAATGAATTATTAAATAGTGACTTTCCTTTAATGGAATTATATAATGACAAGTCTTATGTTGGTAAGATAGAGGAATATAGATGTGATAATGGAAATGAAATGATAAGGGTTAATGGTAAATATATTCCTTATAATAAAGATTTTATTGAAAGAATAGATAAGGCAAATAAAAAAATATATATGCATGATATAGGAGTGTTTTTATGAGAATAGATATATTAACTTTATTTCCTGGTATGTTTGATGGTTTTAAAACAGAAAGTATTATAAAAAGAGCTATAGAAAAAGAAAAAGTACAAATAAATATTATTGATATACGAAGGTATACACCATATAAGAATAATCAGGTTGATGATTATCAATATGGCGGTGGTGGTGGGATGATATTGATGTGTGAGCCTGTATTTAATGCAGTTGAGAGTATTAAAACAGAAGAATCACATATTATATTATTAAGTCCAAGAGGAAAAACATTTAATCAAAGTAAAGCATATGAGCTTACAAATAAGAAACATTTAATAATTATATGTGGTCATTATGAGGGGTTTGATGAGAGAATATATTCTTTATGTGATGAAGTAATATCAATTGGTAATTTTATATTGACAGGTGGAGAATTACCTGCGATGATGATAAGTGATGCAGTTATTAGATTATTAGATGGAGTAATAAGTCAAACAAGTCTTGCTTATGAAAGTTTTAATGATAATTTGCTTGATTATCCTGTGTATACAAAGCCAAGAGAATTTAGAGGTATGAGTGTACCAGATGTGTTATTAAGTGGTAATCATAAATTAATAAATGAATATAGAGATAATGAAAGAAAAAGAATAACTAAGGAATATAGAGATGATTTATTATAAGGTGGGTTATATATGAAATTTAAATTGGAAAAGAGTAAAGATAATATGAAATTATCTTATTATAAAGTTAACATTAGTGGTCTAAAAGTACAACCAATAAATAAGGTATCAGGTCAAAGTATTAAAGCAAATGAAATTACTATAGTTGATAATAATCTTATAAATTCATATATTAAGCAAAGAATAAATAAAAAGATGAACAAAATAGTTGATTTTATGGTTAATATTATTAATGATAATGATAGTGATGATGATAGTGGTATGGTTCTTGATGAAGTGAATAGGTTGAAAGGTATAATTGAAAAAAAATATAAAGAGTTTTTAGTTATTAGTGATTATAGAAATTATATGAATAAGCTTAATATTATTGAAGAAGAGTTTCAAAGAAATTATAGACAAAAGATGTATATGAATTATTTAAGTGGAAACTATTATGAAGAAGAATTAAGTAGTGGTAGATCAAGATAAATAAAAGGAGAAAATCATTATGGATGTGTTTAGCGATGAGTATTTAAATTGGATAGAAAAAATTACTATAAAAAAAGGTTCAATAAGTGATAGAGAAAATGATGAGTTTGCTCCTTTTTTAAAAGACTTTTATTATAGGATACATGATTATTATCAAGAAAACTATGTATTTAGCATTGATTCTTCATGCAATATTTTTAGCTTTAATTATAATGGAAGATGTTACCTTATAGGTGAAACATATGATAGTGATAGTGATTCATTTACTTATAGTTTGACACAAATGCATGTCATAGGGCAAATGGATTATTATTATGATATAGAAAGCATAAGAAATAATATAGTACCATCTTATCAAATAGAATTAAAAAATAGAATGAATATGATTAAAAGTTGTATTAATGATTTACAAAATATGGGAGTACCATTAATGAAAGTTTATAGTGAAACATATAGTTATGTTCTTAAATTAATGAAAATAGATAAGAATTAGTTTTGCTTATTAACTTAAATATGGTAATTTTACAAAAAAATTTTAATATTTTTAGTAAAAAAGTGTGTCAATAATTTAGGAAAATGTCTCAAAAAAAATTAAACATTTGCGGGAAAATTTATTCCAATTTCCTTTTGACAAGCAGAAATATTTTTAATAATTTTAGTCCTTTAACTGATTAATATTTTCAAAAAATGAAAATATTAATCATTAAACTCCATTAAGGTAAAAAATATTTCTTTACTTGTCAAAAGTTTTCTCGGCATAAAAACCCGCTTAAGCATATACATGACATGTATGTGCTTTTTGTAATTGCTTCTTGAAAGAAGCAAGTTTCCAAGGATGAGACATTGGAGGTATATATTTCTTCTTTTCTTTAATCTCTGTAACTTCATTAAATTCTTTAGAAAACCTTTGATTTCTAGATAACTCTTTTAGTTCTAATACTTGTTCATCAATAGTAACCAACAATTCTCCATTAAAGGCTTTGATAACTAAACATTCTGTTTTAGGAGAAAAGCATTTAATTTGATTGTTCAAATATGGTTGATAATATTTGTTTTTATATTTTATTGAATTACCATTATCAATTTTTCTTGGAGTTAAAACTGAAAGTGTATAATTGATTTTTTCTTCACTAGGTGATGATTCAAATACTGATTCAAACTTTTTATAATCCATTGCAAATCTTTGATTAAAGTAAGGAACAAAAACATCTGTTAAATATTTGTTAGCTTCTTCAATTTTAGTAATACCATGTAGTTTTAATTCATTAACTAATCTACCTTGAAAAGTACCGTTTGTTCTTTCAATAAGCCCTTTCGCTTGTGAAACAGAAGTGGTTTCTAGTTCTATACCTAATTGTTTGCAAGCATATCCATATTGAGTTAAAACATCTTTGTCGCTAGTTCTTTTATCAGGATTTAAAGACATATAGTTAAATACAGTACGATTATCAGTAAAAAATTTATATGGTATGCCATATTTAGTAAGTATTTGATAAAAAACATGATAATAACCATTTAGAGTTTCCTGTTTGTCAAACCAAGCTCCAACAATAGTAGAAGTGGCTTTATCTATAGCAAGATGTAAACAAGTTTTAATACCACCAAACCACATATGAATAGAACCATCTTGTTCAATTACTTCACCAAAGTATTTAGGTTTTTCACCTCTAGGATGTGAATCTTCTAAATCAATTTCATGATTTATAATATGTTCAATTTGTTCATCAGACATTGCATAATTAATTTTCTTTTCTTGAAGTAATTTTTTCTTTGCATATTGTCTTTTAGTTTTCTTTCTAGCTTTAGGAGAGAGTATACCAGCTTTAGTTAAGGTCTTATAGATAAAGTCATAAGATACATCAATATTTTCATCTTTTTTTAGAAATTCTTTAAAGTGATTAAAATTCCAGTCTTGATATTTATTCTTATATAGTAGTATAATATCTTCGGAGATTGATTTATCTAAAGCATTTATTGGCTTATGGGTTCTATTGCCGTGGACAAAGCCTGCTTTACCTTTCTCCTTATATTTAATAATAAGACGATCAATTTGTCTTCTTGATATACTGAGCTTTTTACTAGCTCTATTTTTGTTACCATTATGGTCAACTAATTCTTTGATAACTTCATATTTTTTTTGTTCATTCATTCTTAATTCTACCTTTCTCATTGATTCCACCTCGGTGGAGTATTATATAACTTTGAGACATTTTCGCAAGTTAACACTTAAGACATTATCACAAATTAATCAGAAAATTTTAATATTTTTAGTAAAAAAGTGTTGCAAAATAATATAAAATGTTATACAATGATGAAGAAAGCCGAAAGAAAGGCTTAAAATGGGCTTGTAGCTCAGTTGGTTAGAGCGTTCGTCTGATAAGCGAAAGGTCGATGGTTCAAGTCCATTCAGG
>JBJEED010000028.1:0-14483 GCA_051872765.1 Bacilli bacterium
TTTACTAATTATTTGTTTTTTTATTAGGGACATTTTCAAAAATTTTTCACAAAATCTCAATTGAGATTTTTAATTTAATTATTATTTTTAAATATTTTATTGATAGTTAATATTTAAAAATATGATTGAAATAATTGTGTTAAAATGATATTATAACTATATAGAATACATCGGAGGTATGTAATGAATAAGAAAGGGTTTACTTTAGTAGAAGTGATTATGAGCATTGTATTAGTAAGTGTTGTTCTTACTTTTATGTTAGCTTCGTTAGTAAAATTAAGAAATACATATTCAGAAGTTAATGAAAATACAGATGCTTTAATATTTAGTTCAAGTATCTCTCGAATAATTAATAATGATTTATCTGATAATGGCGGAATAAGATATGTTGGTTGTAATATTGAAGGCGATAGATGTGATATAATTCTTAGTAATAGTAAAAGAAGAAGAATAGTTATAATTGATAATGAATTATCAGATTTATATACTAGGGGAATTAATGCTTCAAATGAACAAGTTAGTTTGGATGAAGAACAGTGGCAATATTGTGATACATATTTAAAATGTATGCAAGTGGATACACCTAGCGGTAATTCTGCATGTACTTATTTTTGTCCTATTAAGACAGTAACAACGACTTTAAAATATTTAGATACAACAGAAAATGATGAAGGTGAACTTATATATATAAAAACATTATCTTTGACTCAAAATACTGATTTAGAAAAGGATAGAGTTTATACAGTGGGTTACAATTTTGGAAAGATGTCATATACCACATATGAATTTGAAAGTGCTAATAAATTTGTTGATCCAATTAATAAGCTTAGTCCTTATAGAAATGTTATTTCATCTTTAAGTTTACAAATAAATGATACTGTTGATAAAAATGATAATACATACGGAATAACTCTTTATTCATCTGCAAGTTATCCTCCTGGAATGGTTATAGGGGATGAAATAAAGTTAACGCTAAATAATACATATGGAATTGATTCAGATGTAAAAACAATAACTTCTTATTATGATGAGATTATTGTTAAATATGGTGTAAGTTTTAATGTTTATGTTAAAAAGGATGGCGTTAAGACAAACCAATTAACTGAAATAAAAAAAGTAAGTATACCATCCGCTGTAAAAAAAGATGGTACTGCATATACATTTAATGGATATTATTATAGAATTAATTATGAAGATGGTAGTTATGAAGATATTCAAATAATAGATGATGCTGGTAATATTTTAGTAACCAATACCTATTTTATTGAATATGAAGAAGTTGTAGATGGTGCTATTAAAAAGGTAAAAGATAGAACACTATTTGCATTATGGAGCTAGATATTAAAGAAAATATTAATTTAATTATTAATATTTTTTTAATGTCTATTTTATAATCAGATAATATACTAAAACTTTGAAATAATACACAAAGCCCACTAAAGTTTAATATAAATGATGTAATAAATACTTTTAAGTTAATACTAATATCTATATTATTTGTATTTATTATTCCATTAGTTAGTTCAAGTATCCCTGATAAAATAGATTTTACAATTGGAGTAATATTAAAATAATGATATATTATATTTAAAATAATTGTAAAAATAATTAAATTTCCAAGTATTATATATAAACTATTAATAGCTTTTATGATACTATTTTTAAGTAGATTAAAGAAATTGTCTTTTTTTTGTGTATCAGGAAGATTAGAAATAAAACCACAAGGTTGTTTTCTTAAAAATAATCCAATTAACACATTATTTATGAAGCAACATAAGTATAAGTAAATACCTATCTTGATATCATTATATATAGTTACTCCAATCGTACCAATTACAAAAGCAATTGATGGAAAATAAGTAAAGCATAATATTTTATTAGCTGTTTTAATATCTATAAGTTTATTATCTAACATATTTTTAATATATATAGCATTATTTGGATGACTAGAGAATATACTTAATATAAATATAGTGGTAGAATTATAATCAATGTTAAATATTTTTGATATTATTTTCCCTATAAAACTATTTTTAATAAATAATGGATAATTATAGTGTATTAAAATATCACATAGTATGATAAATGGGAATATAGATATAAATAATTTATTAAAAAATAATAAAGATGCATCTTTTACTGAAAATAATACAATATCAATATTGAATAAGAATAAAAATAATGTTATTGTTAAAATAATATATTTGTTCATATGTGATATAATATTATGGAAAGGTTAAAAATATGATAGAAAAAGTTATTAATAATATTAAATCAAATTTTAAATTTTATTTATTATTGATATTTATAATTCTCTTAAATACTATTTCTTTTGATTATGAAGTTTATGCTCCTGGTGGTCTTGAAGATTTAAGTGATAGAATAATAGTTGATAATTCTTATGATTATGATGGTAGTTTTAATTTAACTTATGTAACTGCAAGAAAAGGTACTATTGTTAACTTATTACTTGCAAAATTATTTCCAACATGGGATATTGTGTCTTTAGATAAATCTAGAATAGAGGATGAGAGTTCAAAAGAAATATTAGATAGAGGTAAAGTATATTTAAAAGAAACTAGTTATGATGCTATAATAGCGGCATTTAATGCAGCTGGAAAAGAATATAACATTAAAAATTTAGATGTGACAGTAAGTTATATTTATAATAATGCTGATACAAATTTAAAAATTGGGGATATTATTAAGAGTATTAATGGTGTTGAAATAAGTGATTATATTTCTCTAAAAGAAGAAATAAGTAAGTTTAAAGAAAATGATAAAATAAGTATTAAAGTATTAAGAGAAAATGAGTTAAAAGATTGTTATAGTGTTTTAAAGAAAGAAAATAATAAAATTATTATTGGAATATCTCTTGTAGAGGTTAAAGATATTGAAACTATTCCTAAAATTGAGTATATATTTAAAGATAATGAAAGTGGTTCATCTAGAGGTCTTATGTGTGCTCTTGATATATATAATAAAATAACAGAGTATGATTTAACACAAGGGCTAACAATTGCAGGTACTGGTAGTATTGATGAATATGGAAATGTAGGAGAAATAGCAGGTGTTAAATATAAACTTTCAGGAGCAGTAAAAAATAAAGCGGATATATTTATAGTTCCTAGTGGAAACTTAGAAGAAGCAATTAAAATAAAAGAAGATAATAATTATGATATAGAAATAATAGAAGCAGATACTCTTATAAATGTAATTAATAAATTAAAAAATTAAACATTCATTTGAATGTTTTTATTTAAAGTGTTTTTAAAATATTTAGTTGATATTATTAATGGGAGGTTATATGAAAAATGTACTTATAAAAGACATTCCTATTAATGAAAGGCCTAGGGAAAGATTAATTAAATATGGTGCAGATAATTTATCAAATGAAGAATTATTATCAATAATACTTAGAACTGGAAATAAAAATGTATCTGTAAAAATGCTTTCAAATGAAATATTAAAAATAATTAATAATATAACTGAACTTAAAAATATTACATTAAATAAACTAATAAGTATTGATGGAATAGGTAAAGTAAAGGCTACTTGGTTACTTGCATCTTTAGAACTAGGTAAAAGAGTTTATTATAAGAATGAAAAAATTGATGTAAAATTAAATAATACTAAAAAGATATTTGAATACTTTAAAGATATTTTTATTAATGAAAAACAAGAAAATTTTTATGCTATATACTTAAATGCTAAGTCTAAATTAATATCATATAAGTTATTATTTAAAGGTACAATAAATTCTTCATGTGTTCACCCAAGAGAAGTTTTTAAATATGCTTTTTTAGAAAGTGCATATTCCATTATTGTTATGCATAATCATCCAAGTGGAGATTCAACACCTAGCAAAGAAGATGAAGAAGTTACCCGTGCTCTTATGCAAATAGGTAAAATAGTCGCAATACCTGTAATAGATCATATTATATTTGGTGATGAAAATTATTTTAGTTTTTATGAATATATGAATAATAAATCGAATAGTATTTAATATGACATATGAAGAATATAAAAATAGTAGTAAACGAAATAATAAAAAAAGAAACTGGTTAAAAAATATTATAAGTAAATTTTTTACAGTTGTAATTTTTACTATGATTATTTTAATTATAAGTAATTTTAGCCCAAAGTTTAGAGAGTTTTTAATTGATGATGTACTTAACCATACTATGGACTTTAGTAAATTAAACAATATTATAGATAGTTTTACAGAAGTATTTAAAACAGATAATACTAAGCCAGTTATTAAAAATGAAAATGAAAAAGTAGAAGTATATAAAGATGGTAAAAAAATATATATGACTAACAGTGATCAAGTGTTAATTAAAGATTCAGGAATTGTTACTTTTATTGGAGAAAAAGAAGGTTATGGAAATACAATAATTATACAACAAAGCAATGGTTATTATGCTTGGTATGGAAATATTAAAGAAAGTGTTAAACTATATGATTATGTTGAGAGTGGTAATGCATTAGGAAGCACGAGCGAATATTATTACTATGTATTATATAAAGATGATAAGCCTATAACAAATGAAAATTAACATACATAACTCTACTTATATATTTATATTATTGGCTTTTTTAGCTGGATACTTTGAATATATATTTTTACTATTATTGATAATTATAATTCATGAAGGTGGACATTACATATTTGGATTAATAGAGGGTATTAAAGCATCTAAGATAGAAGTATACCCTTTTGGTGGGTGTACTATATTTGATAGTGAACTTAATATAAGTATAAAAAAAGAGTTTTTTTGTTTGATTGGGGGATTAGTATTTCAACTTATATTTTTTTATTTAGTATATAAGTTATATTTAAATGGTTATGTTAAGAGTAATACATATTTTATATTTAAAAAAATTAATATACTTTTATTATCTTTTAATTTTATGCCTATATTACCTCTAGATGGTGGAAAGTTATTAAATTTAATTCTTGATTTATTTTTTTCATATAAATTATCTAATATATTATCTATAGTAATATCACTAATATTTATAGTTATATTTGCTTTATATAATAAGACTTTTTTTGCGATTGTACTTTCAATATTTTTAGTTAAAAATATTGTTTTAGAATATATGAATATTAAGATTAAATATAATAAATTTTTATTGGAAAGATATTTATATAATTATGATTTTAAGAAAATAAAAATAGTTAATAATATAAATTTATTACATAGGGATTATACTCATATAATCAATAATAGTTTTGAGAGTAAAATTCTTAGAAATATATTTGACAGAAGTAGTTAAATATGCTAAAATACTCATGTTTGTAGAAATCTTTCTCTACAACCGCATCGAAAAGGTTAATAAAAAGTATTTATACTTACCTTAAAAGCGAGTCTTATTGAAGGAGGAATTTAAATGAAAGCAATATTTGTGACTGGTGGAAAACAATATATGGTTGAAGAAGGTCAAGAACTATATGTTGAAAAGCTAAATAATGAAGTAGATAGCGAAGTTGTTTTTGATGAAGTTTTATATGTTGATGGTAAAGTAGGTACTCCTACTGTTAAGGGTGCTAAAGTTGTTGCTAAAGTTTTAAAACATGGTAAACAAAAGAAAATCCTTGTATTTAAATATAAACCAAAGAAAAAATATAGAAAGACTCAAGGACATAGACAACCATATACTAAGATAGTTATTAAGTCTATAACAAAATAATGATTAAAGTAAAAGTTGTAAAAAAAGATGATATCATTGAAAGTATTAGTGCACATGGACATGCTAATTATGCTGAGTATGGAAAAGATATTGTATGCGCATCATTTAGTACGATGCTAATCACTACAATAAACGCAATACTTGATATTGATGTTGATGCTATTAGTTATACTGATAGTAATGATTTAAATATCATTAATATTAAGAAAGATAATATAACAAATAGTTTACTTAAGACTCTAGTTAATATGATGTATGAACTAAGAGACAATTATGATAAAAATATTATTATTAAGGAGGAAGACCATGATTAAAATGAATTTAAATATACAATTATTTGCATCTAAAAAAGGTGTTGGTTCTACTAAGAATGGTAGAGATTCAGCTGGTCGTAGATTAGGAGCTAAACTTAGTGATGGACAAACAGCTAAGGCTGGAGCAATCATCTATCGTCAAAGAGGAACTAAAATTTATCCAGGAAATAATGTAGGTATGGGTAAAGATCATACTTTATATGCTAAAATAGATGGTAATGTAAAGTTTGAAAGAAAAGGAAAAGATAAAAAACAAGTTAGTGTTTACTAATATTATATAGAACTATTATAAAGAATTATAATTTAAAATAGTTCTTTTTTCTTGCTATATAAAAAATTGTAGATTTATGTCGTTTTTTACTTGAAATTGCTGAGTTTTTGTACTATAATCAATTATAGTCATGAAGGGAGGGGAGATGTAATGACACGTGTTGAAGTAAAAGATGGTAATGTAGAAGGTGCATTAAAACGTTTCAAGGTGAAAGTTCAAAGAAGCGGAGTCCCTACTGAAATGAAAAAAAGAAAAGAATACAACAAGCCAGGAATTATCAGAAGAGAAGCTAAAAAAGAAGCTATCAGGAATGCTAAGAAACATAATAAGCAAAGATACTAATAAAAAGGAAGTGATTTCTTATGTTATATGAAACTATTTCTAAAGATATGGTTAATGCAATGAAGAGTAAAGATAAAGATACTCTTAGTACTTTAAGATTATTAAAGTCAGCAATTGATTTATATCTTGTTAATAATAAATTAGAAAGAAATAATGCAAGCGATGAAATCGTTATAGATGTTGTTAGTAAACAAGTTAAAACTCATAAAGAAAGCATAGAAGAATTTAAAAAAGGTAATAGACAAGATTTAATAGATAATTTAAATAGAGAAATTGAACTATTAAGTAAATACTTACCAGAGCAATTATCTGAAGATGAAATTAGAAGTGAAATTGATAAAGTATTTGATAAATTAAAACCTACTTCTATGAAGGATATGGGAAATATAATGAAGGAACTTGGCCCTATATTTAAGGGAAAAGCTGATATGAAACTTGTAAATAATATTGTAAGAGAAAAATTAAATTAGGCTTTAGAAATAAAGTCTTTTTTATTTATGTAAACTATATTTTTAATATTTAAATAAATATTAATTTATGGTAAAATACTTTAAGTGGAAGTGATAAGATGTTAAATTTAATTTCAATATGTGAAAGTCCAAATAAATTAGAAATAATAAGAATCATTAAATTAATTATAGATATTATTAGAATTACAATACCATTAATTATTATAATTTCTTCATTATATAAATTTCTTAGGTATTTTATTAAATTATGGGATTTTGAAGTGCAAAATACATTTAAAAAAGTTTTAACCAATTCGGTCATTTCACTATTAGTGTATTTTGTTCCATTAATAATTACTTTCGGAATCAACTTAAAGTTTCCAGAGTATAAAGATTGTGTTAATGTTAATTTAAATATTATTGAAAATTTATATGTTAAACAATTAGATGAATATATAGATAAATTAGATTCTAATCCTAATTATGATGATATTGATAGTGCACGAAAGATTGCTAGTAATATTAGAAATGATGAGTTAAAAAAAGAATATAATGATAAGTTAGATAATATTGAAAAGATAGTTAATTCTAAGGTGGATTTTAAAAACAATTATGGTGGTAATATTTACATGGGGGACTCTAGAACAGTTGCATTAAGTGATGTTTTGTATGATAATGAACAAATGGTTGCTAAAAATGGTGCAAAATTAAATGATTTTCTTGAACATATTCAAACAGCAAAAGAAATATTAAATAATAATAAAGATAAATCATATAATATAATATTAAATTATGGTGTTAATGACACGCAGGATGTATATGGATATTGTGCAGCATATACTAATTTTATTAAGGATATTAAAGATACTAATAGAATATATTTGGTTTCTGTAAATCCAGTTAATGATGAGACTAAAAAAAGAGAAACTTCTAAAGTATTAGAGTTCAATGATATAATTAAATCTTGTATGTCAAACATTGATAATTTAACATATTGTGATGTTTACAATACAACATCTCATGAAGAGTGGATAGATAAATATTTAAAATCAGATGGACTTCACTATAATAGTGATGGTAATGAATATATTCATTCACAAGTATTATCTTGTATAAAATAAAAGTAGTTTTAAGCTTTTATTTTATTTTTTAGAAAGGAAAGTTATGATAGGAATATTAATACTCATTTTTTTAATTATTATAGTTATATTTATAAGTTATAAAAAAATAGAAGTTAATAGTTATGATATAGAGGATGAAAAAATAGATAAGAATTTAAAAATTATGCTTTTGTCTGATTTACACAATAGAAATATTAAAGATAAATTAGAAGATATAATTGATATTGAAAAACCAGATATAATTATATTGTCTGGTGATATGGTTAATGACTATCCAAAAGAAAGTAAAAACTTTATAAATCTATTTAAAATATTTGATAAATATAAAACATATTATACTTTTGGTAATCATGAAGAAGAAATTTTAGTATCTAATAAAATTAAATATATTGAAAAAATAAGTAAATCCAATATTATTCTATTAAATAATATGAAGAGTAATTTAACATTTAATATTAATTTATTTGGTTTAAATCTAGATTATGATTTTTATGAAAGACCAAAAAAGAAGAAAGTTGATTTTAAATATATAAATGATAAATTAGGTTCATTAGATAAAAATAAGTTTAATGTATTAATTGCTCATAATCCATTAGATGCATCTATTTATCAGGAATATGGTTTTGATTTAGTTTTAAGTGGTCATATTCATGGAGGAATAATTAAATTACCTAAGTTAGGAGGTGTTTTTTCACCTGACTATACATTTTTTCCAAAATATTATGATGGTATATATATGCTTAGTAAAATGAAATTAATAGTATCTAGAGGTCTTGGATTTAGTAAAAGACTTCCATTTAGAATGTTTAATCCAGCAGAAGTGGTTGTTATAAATTTAATGAAAAAGAAATAAAATTATGATATACTATACAATGAGGTAATAGTAGTATGAAGTACATGATGTATAAAACATTAAAATTTATAATTAAACCATTTTTTATGTGTATATATAATGTAAAAATAGATGGGTTAGAAAATATACCTAAAAAGGGTAGTGTTATACTTGCAGGTAATCATAAAGGGAATATGGATGCTTTACTTATGTTAGCAGGTCCTAAGAGAGTAGTGCATATGATGGCTAAAAAAGAATTATTTAATAATAAAATTAAAAATTGGTTTTTTAGAAGTATGGGATGTATTAGTGTTGATAGGAGTATTCATGATGATATTGCTAAAAATGAAGCAATAAATATATTAAATAATGGGGATATTATTGGTATATTTCCTGAAGGAACAGTAAATAAAACTAAAGATGTAATATTGCCTTTTAAATATGGAGCAGTATCATTTGCTAAAAAGACTAAATCATATATAGTACCTTTTTCAATAACTGGTGAATATAAATTATTTAGAGGTAAAATTAGAATTACTTATGGGCAACCATATAAAGTAAAAAAAGGTCTTGAAGAAGAAAATAAAATTCTTATGAATAAAGTTATAAATTTAATTAAAATAGGAGATGAGAAAAATAATAAAAAAGAAAAATAATAAAGAATATCCATGGTTTAAATATTATAAAAATGGAATTAAAGCTCATTTGGATTATCCAGATGTTTCAATGTATGAAATGATAAGAAGAGCAGCCCTTAAGCACCCAAGCAATATAGCATATACATTTTATGGAACTCGTGTAACTTATAAAAGTTATCTAAGGAAAATAGATGAAGCAGCATGTGCATTTGCTCACTTAGGAGTAGTAAAAGGGGACTATGTTAGTATGATAATGCCTAATACTCCAGAAGCAATAACTTGTTTTTATGCGCTTAATAAAATAGGGTGTATAGTTAATATGATTCATCCACTTAGTAGTGAAGAAGAATTAAAATATGAAATTAATTTGACTAATTCAACTTATGTAATGGTTGCTGATATAGCATTTGAGAAATTATCTAATATATTAGATGAAACTAATGTTAAAAAAGTAGTATATGCTCCAGTTTGTGAATCAATGGATCCAATTACTAAAATAGGATATAAGTTAACTACTGGTAGAAAGAGTAAAAGTCCTAGTGGAAATAATGTAATTCCATACTATAGATTTATATCTAGAGCTAAATTTTATAAACAAAAAATCAAAGATAGTTCTGTTGGTTCTGATATAGCTGCTATACTTCATAGTGGAGGAACTACTGGTACACCAAAGGGTATAGTACTGACAAATCTTAATTTTAATGCCCTTGCAATGCAAGGATCACATATGAGCCAAGTTCTAGGTACTGGAGTTAGTTTACTTGCAATTATGCCAATATTTCATGGATTTGGTCTTGGAGTAACATTTCATGCAACTATGATTAGCGCAGATGAAGCAATAATATTACCAACTGTAAACCCTAAGAAATTTGATGAAATTATTCTTAAATATAAGCCTAATGCTATTGCTTGTGTACCGGGATTACTTTCAAGTTTACCTAAGAGTAAGAAACTAATTGATGCTGATTTGTCATTTATTAAATGTGTACTTTGTGGTGGAGATTTCTTAAGTGAAAGCCTAAATACACAATTAGATGAATTTTTTCATGATCATGGATGTGATATTAAAATAAGAACAGCATATGGTATGACAGAGTGTTGTGCTGGCGCAACTATGATGCCTCCAGGTGAATCAAGACTTAAAAGTATAGGTATACCTCTTAGTGATTGTATTGTTAAAATTATTAATCCTGATACTAATCTAGAATGTAAATTTGGAGAAATTGGAGAAATATGTGTAAATAGTCCAACTGTTATGAAAGGATATTTAAACGAAGAAAAAGAAACAAAGTTAGTACTTGAAAAAGATAAAGACGGCAATATTTATCTTCATACAGGTGATCTTGGATATATGGATAAAGATGGATTTGTTTATTTTGAGTCAAGACTTAAAAGAATGATAGTCTCTAGTGGATATAATATATATCCAGGACAAATAGAAAAAATAATAAATGAACATCCATATGTTGATACTTGTGTAGTAGTAGGAGTACCACATCCATATAAAAAAGAAGTTGTAAAAGCATATATAGTACTTAAAAAAGATATAGAATTAACTAGTGAAGTTAAAAAGAGTATTAAAGAGCATTGTGAACGTAATATTGCTTCATATTCTCTACCTTATGCTTATGGATATAGAAAAGAGTTACCTAAAACTAAACTTGGTAAAGTAGCATATAGAGATTTAATAAATAATGATGAGGGAGAAAGTGATTAATGTATAAGAGTGAATTTGGTTATAAACTTTTAAAACCAATTATATCTTTATATTTTAAAATTAGATTTAGGCCTACTGTTATAGGAAGTGAGAATATACCTTTAGAAGGGCCAATTATCTTATGTGGTAATCATATACATACTCATGATCAATTTAATGTTATGATAGCTACAAAAAGAGTAATACATATGATGGCTAAAGAAGAGTATTTTGAAAAAAGAGGTGCATGGTTTTTTAAATTTACAGGATGCATTAAAGTAGATAGAAGAATACATGATATTAATGCTAAAACTGAAGCATTAGAAATATTAAAAGAAGGTAAAGCTTTAGGATTATTTCCAGAAGGGACAAGAAATAAAACAATTGGTACTTCAAACGAAGTAGATTTATTACCTTTTAAATATGGAGCTGTTTCTTTAGCACAAAAAACAGGTGCATTAATTATTCCATATGGGATAAGTGGAAAATATACAGGTAAAAATGGAAAATTAACTACTAGAATAGGAAAACCAATTGATATTAGTGGTATGAGTTTAGATAATGCTAATAAACTTTTAAGAAAAAAAATACTAGAATTGATGAAAAAAAAGAATTAATAGTATATAATATTAGTGATTGAGGTGAATAACACATGAAATTTATTTTAACGGCTGGTGGTACAGGAGGACATATATATCCTGCATTATCAGTATTAGATGAAATAAAGAAAGATAAGAAAAATGAGTACTTATATATAGGAACTAAAAATAGAATGGAAAATGATTTAATTCCAGGAATGGGTATTCCATATGTAGGTATAGAGATTTATGGACTTTCTAAGACAAATATTATAAGAAATGTTAAAAATGTAGCATGTATACTAAAATCATATAAGAAATGTTTAAAAATAATGGATGAGTTTAAACCAGATGCTGTAATTGCATTTGGAGGATATGTAACATTGCCAGTTTGTCTTGCAGCTAAAAAAAGAGGAATTAAAGTATTTTTACATGAACAAAATATGTTACCAGGAAAAACTAATATATACTTATCAAAAAAGGTAGATGCTGTATTTACATCGTTTAAAGATGGTAATTTAAAACTAAAATGTGATAGAGTAATTTACACTGGCAATCCAGTTAGTCAACGAGCAGTAGAATGTAAAAAATATGACAAAACTGATTTAGGATTTTCTAAAAACAAGAAATTAATAATTATAGTTATGGGATCTCTTGGTAGTACATCAGTAAATGAAAAATTATTAGATTTCTTAAGAACATATGAAAGAGATGATACAGAAATATTATTTATAACTGGTAAAAAAAGTTATGTTGATTTAAATAATAATTTAGTTGTACCTAAAAGTACTAGAATAGTACCATTTTTTGATAATTTACCAAGTCTTATGAAAAGTGCAGATTTAATTATCTCTCGTGCTGGTGCTAGTACTATTGCTGAAATAATGGCAACTAAAACACCATCAATATTAATTCCAAGTCCATATGTTGCAAATAATCATCAATACTATAATGCTCTTGATTTAGTAAATAAAAATATTAGTTTACTAATAGAAGAAAAAGATTTAGACAAAAAAACTCTAATAGATGCAATTGATGAAATGTTTGATGAAAAAACATTTAAAGAAGTAAAACAAAATTTAAAAGAAATTAAAGATATAAATTCCAGTACAATAATAATGGATGAAATATATAAAATACTAAAGGAAAATAATGAAAAAAAGGGTAAAAAGAAAATTTAATTTTGTAAAATTTTTATCATTTATACTAATAATATGTATAATTTACTTTATAGTGTCTTATTTATTTAGTATTAAAACTAAAAATATTGTTATTCTAAATAATCAATATTATACAGATGAAAAAATAATAGAAACTGCTGGTATTGAAGATTATCCTAGATTTATATTATTAAATAAATCTAACATAAAAAAGAAATTAAAAGAATTAGAATTAATAGAAGATGTTAAAATATCAAAAAAATTTGGTTTTATATTAAAATTAGATATTAAAGAAAAAAAAGTATTATATTTAACTAGAAGTACCAATAAATATAAACTATCAGATGGAAGTGATTTAGATACAGATACTAAATATAATGTACCTTTACTTATAAATTATGTTCCAAGTGAAGTAGAAAAAGAATTTATAGAAGAATTTTCTCAAATAGATAATGATATTATAAGTTTAGTTAGTGAAATAGAATATTCTAAGAATGACTTTGATTCTAAAAGATTTATATTTTATATGAATGATGGTAACTTAGTATATATAAATACAAATAAAATGAAAACATTTAATAAATATGTTTCAATCGTAACAAAATTAGATAATCATAAAGGAATATTATACCTAGATAGTGGAAATTATTTTAAAATTATAGAATGATATGTATAAAAACATATCTTTTTTAATATATTATAATATGTCAAAGTTAGATAATTTTAAAAAATTTGTAGCTCATCATCCTGAATTTGTCGATTATGTTAAAGATAATAATGTATCATGGCAAACATTTTATGAATTATATGATTTATATGGAGAAGATGAAAATATATGGAAAAAATATATGAAAAAAGATATAAAAGACTCTATTAATATAGATGGATTATTAAAGACTGTTAAAAATATTAATTTAGATTCATTAGAAGAAAATATCTCATCACTTCAAAAAGCAGTTAGTTTGGTAGAAGAGTTAACTAGAAAGAGTGATGTAAAAGATAATATTCCTGTAAAAGAAGAAAAAATAGATACTATATATGGTGATGAATGATTTATACAATTAAAGAAAAATTATTAGAAGATGAAAAATATTTACAGTTTTTAAGAGAAAATTCTAATTGGTATAAAACATTAAATAGAGATAAAAATGAATATAATAACTTTTTAAAAGAAATGAAAATAAAATATAAGTTAAGAACAATAGATAAAGTGGATAACATAATTGATAGTGTAGACTTAATTACTAAAATTATAAGCGCTAGTGGTGAATAAAATGTAAAATATTACATTTTATTTTTTTATTTATTGACTAATAATATTTTATGATGTTATAATCTTTAGTTTTGCAGTAAAATCTTGTAAAACCATATATAAAAAGGGCTTA
>JBJEED010000029.1:0-2681 GCA_051872765.1 Bacilli bacterium
TGATTATTTCAGTGGCGTAGCATAAGTAAGTTAATCAATTAGTATTATCGTGTTAATCATTTGAGCAACGCCATGTTAATGGCGAAAGCATCACTTATAATATAATAATTAAATCCTCTTTTTAGTAAAATGAGTTATGTAGAGGCATAGCTCTACTAGAAGGAGGATTTTTTATGTCCAAAAAAAGAGAAATTCTTCGTTTACTTGATATGGGACTATCGCATAGGCTGATTTGTAAATCGGTAAAAGTCAGTCCCCATACAGTAGGTGATGTAAAAAAGTTCTGTGATTCAAGAGGTATTACCTACAAAGAAGCTATGGAATTAAGTGACGAAGAACTAGAAACAAGAAAAGAAAAGGAGGTGAAATTTTCTAACGCAAGAAGGCCTGATTGTCAGTATATCCATTCGGAACTTAAAAAACGTGGTGTTACTCTTAAATTATTACATGAAGAGTATGTTGAAGAATGCATGATACTTGGTGAAGATTCGCTAAAGTATACTCAATTTTGTAACATTTATAAGGATTATGTTGAAGAAAATAAGCTAACGATGCATATTGAAAGAAAGCCAGGAGAAAAGATCGAAGTTGACTGGGCTGGTACTACTATACCTATCTATAATGTTGCATTAAATGAAAAAATAACAGATGCATATTTATTTGTTGGTGTCTTACCATTTAGCCAGTATATGTATGCAGCTGCATCGTTAGATATGAAACTGGAATCATGGATCAATCATCACATTGATATGTTCAAGTATTTTGATGGTAGTGCTACGATATTACAGTGTGATAACCTAAAAACCGGTGTCATTTCACACAAGAAATATGAAGAGGCAATTTACAACAAAACATATCAGGAGATGTGCGAATATTACCATACCGCAGTTATAGCTACTCGTGTCAAAGCACCAAGAGACAAAGCTTCTGCTGAAGGCTCAGTTGGTTATCTGACTAATCAAATAATTGGAAAGATCAGGAATTATAAGTGTTCATCAATACATGAATTAAATAATATTATTTTCAAGGAGTTGAACATTTTAAATGACAAACCATTTCAAAAAAGAGAATATTCAAGATCGTATGTTTATGAAAACGAAGAGAAGGAATATTTAAATCCTTTACCATTAAAGCCATATGAATACGCTATATGGACAAAGGCAATGGTACAGTTCAATTATCATGTAAGTTATGAAACTAATTATTATAGTGTTCCTTACCAGCTGATAAGAAAAACTGTCGATCTAAGAGTATCTAGATATATGATTGAAATATTCTATGATGGTTCAAGAGTTGCATCACATGCAAGATTCTTAAATACCAAAGGTAAATATGCAACCATTAAAGAACATATGCCTAAAAATCATCAGGAATATGGTAACTGGAATAAGGATCGTATTATTAACTGGTCAAAAAAGATAGGAAATAATACGTATCGAGTGATAGATGGAATATTTACGAAAGCTAAATTTGAGGTACAAGTATACAATCAGTGTATTACCATCCTAAAGTTATCAGATAAATATTCAGATGAAATTTTGGAGAAGGCATCTGAACAAATTATCAGTAATAACATCACCCCGATACATAGAAATTTTAAAACAGTTATCGAAAAGATTCAAAATGATAATACAAAAACAGAAAGGAATAACGATGGTGCAATATTAAGAGGGGCATCATATTTTGGTGATAAAAATGATTAATGAAAATTATAATAAGCTTTTAAAACTAAAGCTTGAGAAAATGGCTGAATTATATATGGATTATTCAAATCAAAAAGTTTTTAATGAACTTCCTTTTGATGAGAAGTTGGCTGTATTACTTGATGCAGAGATATTATATCAAGATACTAAAGCTGTAGAACTTATGAGGGCAAAAGCTACTATAAAGATACCAAGCGCTAATGTGAATGATATAGACTATCTTCCAGAAAGATGTATAGATAAAAACCTAACTATGAGGATAATGAATTGTGAATTCATCAATGATAAGTTGAATGTAATAGTTACAGGTGCTACAGGTGCAGGTAAAACATATTATGTATCAGCTTTGGCTAATGAGGCTATAAACAAAAGAATCAGAACCAAATATATAAGGCTTCCTGATCTATTATACGAATTATCAACTTATAAAAGCGCTCCTAAACTATTTAAAAATAAACTTAGACGCTTTAGTAATTATGATTTATTGATAATTGATGATTGGTTACTAACAAAATTAGATTCAGAGGAACAGTCAATAATATTTGAATTGTTAGAATTAAGAAGCGATAATAAATCAACAGTACTGGCTTCACAATTTACGATATCTGGTTGGCATGATAAACTAGGTTCGGGAGCAATAGCAGATGCAGTAATGGACAGGATATGTCATAACTCATATATCATCGATATTAAAGGTGATATTTCTATGAGGGAAAGAAAATCTAGGATTAGAAACAATAGCTAAATAATTTGTAAGGCGTGTATTACATCTCGTATACATGCCTTTTGATTTCGTTCAATAATCATCTTATATCATTATGGTTAGTTTACTCTAAAGCAATAAAAAATCCACCTATAGGTGGAAAAATATTATCTATATAAAATTGATACTCTATTCATTAACACAGCGATGCTCGTTTCATTAACATGATGATGCTTCGCCATTAACATAGTGTTATTTATAGGGTGAAATACTCA
>JBJEED010000030.1:0-53751 GCA_051872765.1 Bacilli bacterium
TATTATATCACTTATTGATTTTTTTATTTCTGTCTACCCAGAGGGGTGCAATTCACACAACAAGGAATTTTTTAATTATTAGAATTTAATTCTCTCCTCTACAAAATCAACAATTTCTTCTATTTTTAATGTTATTTGTTCCATAGTATCTCTAAATCTAATTGTAACAGTACCATCATTTATAGTATTATCATCAATTGTTATGCAAAATGGAGTACCAATAACATCTGCCCTTCTATATCTTTTACCAATAGATGCTGTTTCATCATAAGAACACATAAAATGCTTTGATAATTCATTATATATTTTAATTGCAGTTTCACTATGATATTTTTTAACAAGTGGTAATACGTTTACTTTATATGGAGCTAGGTATGGATGTAGTTTTAATACTTCTCTTTCATCATTTTCAAGTTGTTCTTTATGATAGGCATTAAATAATACAGCAAGTACAGTCCTATCAAGACCATAAGTAGACTCTACTATATATGGAATATATTTTTCATTAGTTTCTGGATCCAAATATGTCTGTGATACTCCGCTATACTCTTGATGGCGTGTTAAATCAAAATTAGTTCTATTATGTGTACCATTTATCTCTCCCCATCCAAATGGAAATTTATATTCAATATCACACGCTGCCTTAGCATAATGAGCTAATTTTTCATGATCATGATATCTTAAATCACTTTCAGGAATACCAAGATCCATAAAGAATTTTTTACCAAACTCTTTAAAATAATTATAAAATTCTTCGTCTTCTCCTTCTTTACAAAAAGTTTGATATTCCATTTGCTCAAATTCAATTGTTCTAAATGTGAAATTACCTGGTGTTATTTCATTTCTAAATGCTTTTCCAATTTGACCAATACTAAATGGTAGTTTACATCTCATAGTCCTTTGTACATTTAAGAAATTAACATACTCACCTTGAGCATTTTCTGGCCTTAAATAAACTACATTTTTACTATCATTTGTTACCCCTCTATATGTTTGAAACATTAAATTAAACTCACGAATATCTGTAAAATTAGATTTACCACATTTAGGGCAAGGTACTTTATTTTCTCTAATATATTTCATCATCTCTTCTTTGGATAAACTATCTCCAATTGAAGAATTTGAGAAATCATTTATTAAATTATCTACTCTATGTCTAGTTTTACATTCTTTACAATCAGCAAGTGGATCTGAAAATGATGATACATGACCAGATGCTTCCCATACTTTAGGATGCATTAATATATCAGCATCTAACTCATAAGCATTATTTCTTTCTTGAATAAATCTCTTTCTCCAAGCATCTTTTATATTATTTTTAAGTCTACTTCCAAGAGGTCCATAATCCCAAGTATTAGCAAGGCCACCATATATTTCACTTCCTTGAAATATAAATCCATAAGCTTTACAAAAATTTGTAAGTTCTTCCATTGTTATTTCACTTTTCATAAAAATACCTCCTTAAAATAAAAAAACTCTAGACTAATATAAGGGTCCATTAGGACGGTTCCACCTTATTTATTCTAGAAGAATCACTTTAAATTTATAGCCTAAGTGCTTTACCATAACACTATCTTCGCTTTAAATAAATACTAACACAATTTATTTTTTATATCAACACATTTTTGTTAAAAAAATTATTTTAAACTTAAGTTATAACTTTTCGTAGTTTTTACAATAGCCGCATTAATTACATCTTCATATAATTTTTTAATCTTTTCAACTAATATCATTCTTTTCATTTCACTTATATTACTTGAATCTAATTCATTTAATCCTCTATTTATACTATATCCTTTTAAATATTTAGATATTAATTTAATAATATAATCTAATTCTACATCTACTAAAATTACATTATCGCTCTTACTATCACAATATGCATATAAATTTTCTCCAAATGTAACAAGTTCTTTACTAAATACTGGTTTTATGATACTAGTATTATTACTAACATATTCATTATATCCGTTTATTACTAATGAGTAACTCTTAATATTTTCTGGTAGTATAGAATGGAAATCTATACTCTGATTTAATATATCAACTGCCGTATTATCAAATTGTGATAATATTCCTTCATTAGACATATGTGGTCTATTGATTATTGGTGTGCAAAAATACTTTCCATTATTATAATTTAATCTTGTAGTATTTCCCTTTTCATCATGACATAATACTTCTAATTTTATAATTCTTTTTATCATTTTCTTTTTTCCTTTCTACATAAAAAAACTTGCATATTATAACACAATATATGTAAAAAAGCAAACATTTATTACTAAAATTAAAAAAGCACATAATTGTGCCTTAAAATACTATTAAAAATTATTTTTTTATTGATAATACTTTATTTCTAATACATTTTTTTGGATTTTCCCAATCATTTTTTCTTACATCTTCACTACTGAATATCATAGGTTCTGTATTTATGTATTGTATATCACCATTTTCATCATACCAAATAGTTACAAAATAATCTCCCATTAAATTAGGAATCTCTTGTTTCATCATAAATGATGATTGATCAACATTACATGGACAAAGTAATAAATGCACATTTCTATATAACATATAATATACTTTATGATAATGACCTCTAAGCGATAAATTAGGTTTTGTTCTAGATGGTATTTGATCTATTCCATTTTGTGGCTTTGTTGATAATATTCTTGATGTTCCACCTCCTGGGTGAAATAATTCTATTACACAATTATCATAATATACATATGCTCTATCTTGCCCTAGATATTCAAAATCACTACGCCTTTTAGCTAATTCTTCACCAAATATAAAAGGTCCATAATTAAATGAGTGACTTTGATCATGACTACCACAAATACCTTTCCACTTCATACCAGGATATTTTGGTAATACTTTAGCAGTATAATCAACTTGACCAGTTGCTCCCCATAAAAATACTTCATTTACATGATTAGGTCTTACTTTAGAATAATCTCCATCAGATATATCACCTATATGATACATATCGGTAATACCTCTATTATATGCTTCATAAGCAAATGTATTTACCATACTAGGTTGACACCATATACTACCATAATGAGTATCTGATACTACTCCAAATTGTTTCATAGTCAACTCTTCTTTTGGAGGTTTAACTTCATAGTGTCTTCTTCTTTGAAAATTCTTTCTAACTACAAGTTCATTATCAATATCAACAACTTCTATCTGCCTACCATAAAGTTGTAACATATCAATAATTCCATATAATTCATTTCCAGATATTCCAAGTCTATTTTTAAGTGATTCAAAACTCTCTTCTTTTTTAATATTTTTATATAATTTATCTAAAGTTTTAAATAAATCACTTTGACTCTTACCACTATTTTTAGATAATACTAATTGATAATCATCACTATCTTTTTTTAATTCAAGAGGCATAACAGTTAAATAGTTTTCTTTACTTGGAGTATAATATGGTGATAATGTTGAATTTAATCTTTTTAATTTACCTGCTTTATTATATTCTATTTCAAATTCATAAGCACCCATAGTATTTTGTTGTGATGCAGCTTTCATTTTTGGAGTTCTTTCTACTACAGATGGTATAGCAAACATTCTTGTATCTCTAATTTGAGGAAATTCTTGAGCAGTTAGCGTTCCACCTAAGAATATTAAATCATAGTCTTCATAACTAGACATGCTTCTACTATATTTTTGAGGAGGATAAGCTATTGTATAAGATTCTCCAGACTTCTTTAAAGACTCTAATTTGATTGATACATTATTAAATTTAACTGTACAACTCTTAGGACCTAAATAAGTCATATCTTCTCTATTTTTATCTATATACTCACCAATATTTAAATCTTTAGCCCAACTATGATCAGTATCTCCAGTTATAAATAAAGTTTGTATTCCTTCAACCTTAGGAAAATATTCTATTAAATGATCAGCTTGAGTATATCCATCATTACTAATTAAACTTTGACCATAAATATTTTCATCTGATTTTTTATATTTTCCCTCTACTAAGTTACCAGTAATAATAACATATTTAACTCCATCCCTAGCAAACTTTTTATACATGTCATTAAGCATAGATATTTGTTCATTTTTAGAGCCAAATCTAAGATCAGATATAACTCCTATTTTTGTAGTTGAATTTATATCTTCTTCAATATTAAATGTAGACTCTTTAGTATAATCTGGATGATTATTAATTGATATTTCAGTGTTATTACCTTTATCCATTACTGAAATATTAACACCACTATCCTTTAACTTTTTAATATAGCCAAATAAATTAAAAGGTGAAATATTTAAACTTTCACATAAAGTATTAACTGTACATGTTTTTTGTAATTTTTCTTTTAAAATATCAAGAATTTCATCATCACTATATACTATAGTCTCTTTTTGTTCATTTTCTTTCATTAAATCCTCCCTGATATAAGATAATAAATTGTTTTATTTTACTATTTTTATCATAACTCTAAATTAATAATATTATAATAAAATTAAAAAATCAACAAAAAAACATTATTTTTATAAATATATTTTTGTCAATATTTTTTATTACTTTTTTATATATAAATTACAAGGAGTAAAAGTTTTTCTATGTTCTTTTAATAAACCATATTTTTTAATAGCCTCTATATGTTTTTTAGTTCCATATCCTTTATTTTTATCAAGATCATATTCTGGATGTATACGAGCAAGTTCTATCATTTGTCTATCTCTTGTTACTTTAGCAATTATTGATGCTGCTGCAATACTTTGACTCTTGGCATCTCCTTTTATTATTGATGTACTTGGAATATCTAAATCAAGTTTAACTGCATCTATTAATACATGTTCAGGTTTTATACTACAATTATCTATAGCTTGCATCATTGCTCTTTTAGTAGCCTGTAATATATTTATTTCATCAATAACATCTTCACTTGACTCTCCAATTCCAACACTAATAGCATTTTCCATAATGACATCATATAACATTTCCCTTTTTTTCTCAGATAACTTTTTGGAATCTTTTATCTCTTCATTATAATAATCTTTTGGTAATATTACACAAGCACATACTACATTTCCAATTAAGGGACCTCTTCCTACTTCATCAACACCAGCTATATATTTTATTCCTTTATCATATAATTCATTTTCATATTCTTTCATAATACTTCTCCATGTATTATTTTACCACAAAAAAAGAGTTTATTTTAAACTCTTTTGATATACATTTTTTATTCTATTTATTTCACCTAAAACACTTTCCAAATTTACTTCAATAATATTTAAATTTATTCTATCATTTAATACGCCAGATAATTTTAATTCAATACTAGCAGTTACTATAAAACTAAGTAAGTCTTTAAAATGACTATTTTCTAGCTTACTTTGATCTATATCATTATTTAAAACAAATAATAAATATAATTTAGCAAAATCAGACAATATATTAATACCATTTTTAATATCAATCTCATTTTGATAATGTAAAAATATATCACATAAATAATCTATATTATCAAAATCTAAATCAGACTTTCCATTTAAAAAATCATCTATTGATTTCTTTAAAACATTATCATCATCGGTAATATTTCTAAATAAGATATCAAATATAAGTTTCTTTTTAAATGATTTTATTTTAGGAAGACCAATTAATGCATTTGAACCCTCTACATTAAAATTATTAAGCATTTCATCAAAGTATTCTTTTCGTTTATTATATAAATCCTCGTTTTTTTCTTTTAAAATAGTTAAGTAATATTCAATATCTGCGATTGTTGATAGTTCTTCACTTATAACTTCTAATTTTTCCTTTTCTTTAAATTCTCCATCAAAAACATTATTCTTATATAACTTTATCATTTCATCTTTATTTAAGTGTTTTTTTAAATATTTTTCTACAGTATTATAGTCTGCTACTATATGATCATCATATACAAATGTTTCAACTTTAAGCATTCCAGGAAATTTAAATACTAAATTAGTGTAATAATTTAGATTAGAATTACGCCAAATACTTTCGGCTTCCATATATTTTTTATAACCAATTGGAAAAATAAGTCCAGTTGATATTTCTTTTGCATAAACTATACCATCATCTCTAACTATTTCTTCATATACAATTTTTACAAACTTGCCCTCATTAACAACTTGTGCGTTTGAAGATATATCTAAAAATCCTCTCATTATTTCATTAAATTCATCTTTTCCCTGTAAATCAAAGCCATAGTTAAACGTTTCTACTATATTTTTATATCTTACTCGTGTTGAGGTGTCTATTAAACCTAGATAATGTTTTTTATTAACAATGCCTTTAACATCAGAATCATTTATAGACATACTATTCTGCCCTGATAATGAATATAGTTGTCCAATATAATATATTTTCATAAATATTACTTCCTTTGGTTAGTTATTATAACAAAAGTTATATCAAAAGTAAAATAAAAGAGTTCATTAAATGAACCCTTAATTTCTTTACTATACACAATCTACATATGTATCATTTAAGCATCTAATACTACATAAACATTTACTATCCATAGTAAATAGAGAATCAGTTGCTACATAAGGATAACTACTTGTTGTATCAGGATTTGGTGCTAATACCCTAAAAGTTGCACATCCACAATCTATTTTTTCTACTCTAAATACTGAACTAGTAGTATCTGTTTCACTTCTACTAATTGGCATACTCCAAGGTGTACCATTACCACAACAAGTATATAACATAATAGGTCTTGTATTACAAATTACACAGTTAGGTCCACCACCAAGTGCAGGTCTATCACAAGATAATAAACAATTATCAGGACAAGCATTTGACTGCAATACATTTATTACTTGTAATATCTCTATAATACAATTTTGACTATTATTCCTATCATTATTATTATTACACATATAATCCACTCCTTTTATTTATATTCATTAATAAGTTATGAATTATATTTTATTTTAGTGACATTATTAGCCTATTTTAATTACAACTATATTTTTTTTATAAAAAAAGTAAACTCATTAAACAAAGTTTACTTTTCATTAATATAATTATTTAATTTGACTCATTACTTCTTCAGCAAAGTTATCATTTCTTTTTTCCATACCTTCGCCTACTTCAAATTTAATAAGATCAACTAATTTACATTTGTTATTTTCTAGATAACCTTTAACACTAAGACTAGAATCTTTAATAAATGCTTGTTCTTCTAAAACAGTTTCTTCATAGAATTTTCTAATTCTTCCTTCTACTATTTTATCAGCAAATTCAGGCTTTTTACCTTCATTAATTACTTGTTCTTTAATAACACTCTTTTCATGTTCTAAGTCTTCTTCTGGTACACTTTGAATACTAACATAAAGTGGTCTCATAGCTGCTGCTTGCATTGCTACATCCTTAGCTACTTCTTCATTATCTCCATCAACTATTGTTAATGAAGCAATTTTTCCACCCATATGTAAGTATGAACCAAATACTTGGCTATCTTCTTTAGTAACTTTTTCTATTCTTCTAAGACTAATTTTTTCACCAATCTTAGCAGTAGCATTAATAATTAAGTCATTAATAGTTTCATTTCCAACTTTAATATTTAATGCATCTTCTAACTTAGTTACATCACTTGATAATATTGCATTACCAATTGTATTTAATAATTCTTTAAATTCTGAGTTCTTAGCAACAAAATCAGTTTCACTATTAAGTTCAATAACAACTGCATTGTTACCATCAATATAAATATTAGATAAACCTTCAGCAGCGATTCTCTCAGCTTTTTTAGCAGCTTTAGAAATTCCTTTTTCTCTTAAATAATCGATTGCTTTATCCATATCCCCATTTGTTTCAACTAGGGCTTTCTTGCAATCCATCATCCCTGCTCCAGTTCTTTCTCTTAGGTCTTTAACCATACTTGCACTAATATCCATAATTTCCTCCTAATTTAATGATGAAATTAATTCATCTTTTTTCATTGTAGAATATCCACTAACACCAGCTTCTTTAGCTAATTTTCTAAGTTCTGCAACTGTCATTTCAGAATAATCTACATTTTCTTTTGATTCATTATCAGCATTTTCTGATTTTGCAGTTTTATCTTCTTTTACTTCTTCAGTAAAATCATCAAGTTCTACAACTTTAGTTTCAACTTTGATTTCTTTTCCTGCTTTAGTAGCATTTTCATCTTCAGTAACATAATCCACTAATTCTAATCCATTTGCTTCACAAACAGCATTAGCAAGTACACCAAGAACTACTTTAACGCTTCTAACAGCATCATCATTAGCTGGAATTGCATAATCAACATCATCTGGATCACAGTTAGTATCAACAATTCCAAATACTGGTATATGTAATCTTCTTGCTTCTTTAATAGCATTTATTTCTACACGAGGATCAACAACTATTATAGCCTTAGGTAATGTTTGCATATCTCTAATACCTGATAATAATTTGTTTAATCTTTCATATTCTTTTTGGATTTTAGCAACTTCTTTTTTAGGAAGTAATTCAAACTTACCATCACTTTCCATTTTTTCAATTTCGATTAGTCTTTTAACTCTATCTCTAATTGTTCTAAAATTAGTTAAAGTTCCTCCTAACCATCTTTCAGTTACATAAAAACTCTTACATCTTGTAGCTTCTTCAATACTAGCATCTTTAGCTTGTTTCTTAGTACCTACAAAAAGAACCTTACCACCATTTTCACATGCTTTAAGAAGTTCAGCGTAAGCTTCTTCTATTTTATCAACAGTTTTTTGTAAATCAATAATATGAATATCATCTCTTGTAGTAAAGATATATTCTTTCATTTTAGGATTCCATCTTTTAGCTTGATGACCAAAGTGAACTCCTGCTTCTAATAAATAACTTTTTGCAATTACTGCCATATTTCTTCTCTCCTTTCGTTTTTTCTTCTGCCTATCTTTAAATTAATATTCACTTAAAATATTTTAAGCACTAGAATATTAAATCAATAGACATGTTTTTTTCTTAAAGCCAACTTATTTTAGCACAAAATTATATAAAAAAAAAGAGTTTTATGCTAATTTATAATAACTTTGATAATTAATATAAAACTACTTAAATCTAATGTTGGCACTTCTGCTGCTTTAAACATCCAAACCATATTAATTACTTTACTTGTATCAAAATTACTTAAGTCGAGAGTTGTTACTTTTAATCCACTAAACATACTCTCCATAGTAGTTACATTACTTGTATCAAAACTACTTAAGTCTAAGACTGTAGATTGTGAACGAGAGAACATATGCGACATACTTACGATTGGTTTTCCGTTTATACTCGAACATAATTCACTGGTTACTGGTCTTGCACTTTCTTTATCAGTAAGTATTACTCCCCATACATCAAAACTTGTGTCTTTCCATTCATTTACATATTCATCTGAATACTTACCCTCTTGCATGTATCTATATGTATATTGTCCACCTACATATTCTACCCCTTGTTTTAATTCACCATTATATGTACAACTAGGTTTTTCTTCTTTTATTATATCTTCTTCAATATTATTATTTTCTTCGTCATTTTTTTCATCATCTATATTATTATCTTCATTATCTACTAATGTATTATCATCATTTATATTACTTTTATTATCTTTATAATGTTCAATATATCCAATAATACTTAATGTACTAAATATAACAAATAATATTGATAATACTACTATTAATACTTTATGTTTCATACAAAACTTCTCTTATTACACAATAATAATTTTTAATCGGTTTCTACATTATAATAATTAAGTGACCAATATATTATACCTATTTCTTTTTTTAATAATTTATTATTTTTATCAAATTCTAATAAATATCCTGCATATACTTCATAATCATCATATTTTTTTACTAAATCTTTCCATTTTTTAGTATTTCTAACGGTAATATCTGAATATGCTATATAAAAATTACCGTTTTCGCCGATATAAGAGAGTTTATAATCATCTTCTTTTAGTTCAATATTAGAATCAACAATTATTTTATCATCATCAAGATTTTTAATTTTAATCAAATTATCTTTATCTAGATATAATAAGTATGAAGAATTTATTGATAATGCTATTATATCTTTATTTGGATAATCCACTATATTATTATCTTTATCAATTACATTTAATTTGTTTTCTTCTATGTAATACAATATATTATTTTTTATATAGTAATTCCTACCATATGTGCTAACAGTTGGCCACATTGTAGTGACATTTTTAAAATTGGATAGAAAAATACTTTCTTGACCATAAGGATGTCCAACTATATAAAAATCTCCTTCTTTATAAAAAGAACTTATAATACCATCTAAATCTTCATCAAATGAATGTACTATTTTTTCTTTATTTATATCATAAACTACTGTTATATAATAAGGATAGCCATTTTCAATTAAAATATATTTTTCTAAAGAAGAAAAGTTATAATATGTGCACATACTTTGATAAATCTCATTATCACTATATTCCACTTCGAAAGTATTAATATTTGAACAAAGTTCATCATTAGCCATGTAATAATTATTATCTAATATTTTATAGGATTTGATATTTATATCTTCTTTCTGATACTTATCATAATATTTATATATTTTTTCTATTTTAGACTCCTTAAAATCTTCCTTTTTAGTTAAATCTTTATATAAAACTTTATTATTATCATAAATAACAAAAATATCTCCATTTATGAAGTATTCGCATATATAATTTGTATATTTATAACTATCTATATATTCATAATCAAAATTATTAGAATTATTAGTACTTACTATATATCTATCATTTTTATTATCGAAATATATAAATAATTCTTTTTCTTCAATATATTCCTTATCGTCATCGTTTATATTATTATCATGATTTGTTTCATCTTCATTACTATTATTTTCATCATTATTTATTTCATTTTTAATATTACTATCTTCATTATCTACTACTTTATTATCATCATTTGAATTGCTTTTATTATCTTTATTATGTTCTATATATCCAATAACACTTAATGTACTAAATATAACGAATAAAATAGATGATACTATTACTAATATTTTACGTTTCATATGAACCACTTCCTATTATTAATCATACTTATTGTAGCATGATATTAATAAAAAGTCATTGCTTTTAAAATATATTAACATTTTGTTATATAGTTTTATTATTTTCTTATTAATCTTTTTTGTTTACTTGCTAAACTCTTATTAGTATAATCACTGTTATCACTAACAGTAGAAATTATTTGTATATATTGAGGAATTTTAACGCTTGATGAAGTGTTTATTTCAAGTAAACCATATTCTCCATTATCATCAAAGATGTCTAAATTAAAATATTCTTCATCATAAGTGAAGAAATATCTCATTTTGTTTATTTCATTTAGATTATTATCTTTAAACTCTAATAAATTATTATATTCTTGTTCACTAATTTTTTTCTCACTTATTATAGATTTTGTTCCATCTTCTAAAGTTTTAAATATGCTATAGTAATAACTAGTTTCACCTTCAAATTCTATTTTTCTAAGTCTTTTTTCTATATTTAAATCACTTAATAAATATATTTGCTTAATTCTTTGTACTCTTGAATTATTAATTATATAATTAATATCACTATCTTTTAATGAAATTAAATATTTTTCTTGTTTTTTTATTTGTTGTTTTTCTAATAATTCATTTATTATATTTAATACTTCGTTTATTTTATCAAACATAGTTGCTTTTGGACCTACTATTCTTATTTTTTTATGTCCCATCCAAGTATTCAATGTTTTATTGCCTAGTTCTAATGCATCATTTACATTTTCACTTCTTGCTTTATTATTTTCTGTTGTATAAAAATCTATACTACTTTTAAGTACTATTACTGCATCATATCTATTTAATAAATCAGATTTTGTTTTATCATTTAATACTCTATCAATTAATATACTACTCTCATCATCATTCATATAAGCAAAATTATCAATAGTTCCTCTATCAAATACAACTATAACATCTTTTCCTAATTTATTAGCTGCATCAATATAAATATCTTCTTTTAATAATTGAAGTTTCATTACATATTCTTGAAAGTCTATTAAACTAACACAATTATTTCCAAAACATTTAATGCCACCATTTATTAATTCACTTGCTGTTTCACTAACAAATAATACTTGATATCCTTGGATAGTAAAATGCTTAATTATTCCATCTTTAACACTTGTTTTTCCAGATCCTGGTCCACCAGTTAATACTATTTTATATACCATTTATTTTATTCTCCTAATTCTATTTAATGATTTATTAAGTTCATGAACAGAAGCCGTACTAACATCAAATCGATTTTTATTCATATCAAGTTCTATATTATTAAGTAAATAATAAATCATATTAATAACTCCTCTATGAGTAATAATTAATGTATCATCTTCTAGATTATATATATATGGTAATAATTCTTTAATCCTATTATATAAGTCTTTTAAAGACTCACCATTTGGATAAACATCTATAGGTGTTGGATTATCAAAATATGAGGGATACTCTTTTATAGCAGTTTCTTTTAACATACCATTTAAATCTCCTTTAGTTTGTTCTCTTAAAAACATTGTATATTCTAAAGGAGCATCTAAGTAATTTGATACAATAAATGATGTTTGTTTAGCTCTTGTTATATCACTAGATAATATTCTTTTAATATCAAGATTTTCTTTTAACCACCTAGCAGTGTTTTCTACTTCCTTTATCCCAATAGGTGTAATATTAACATCACTCCATCCCCCAATATAATTTTCATCATCTTGACCATGTCTCATTAAATAAATCATAAATACCTCCTAAGTTACAATATAATTATATGTGTATTTTATACACTTGTCAATAAAGATTATTAATATTTATATTTAGTCAAATAAAAAAGTAGATTTCTCTACTTTACAAATCCTATTTTATTAAATGGAAATAATCTTAAAGTAACTCTTCCAACAATATCTTCTTTACTAAAATTTCCAAGTATTCTACTATCTTTTGATATGTCTCTATTATCACCTAAAACAAAGTATTCATCTTTTCCTGTCTTAACTTCAAAATCATTAGTATATTCAAATTTAATATCAGTAACTAACTCTTTACCATTAATATATAATTTATTATCTTCATATTTAATAGTTTCTTCTGGAAGTCCTATTATTCTTTTAATAATTCTATCATTATCTTGTTCATTATTAATTACAACAATATCTAGTCTTTCTATGTCACTTAATTTATAAACTAATTTATTAATCATTACAAGTTGACCATCAGCAAGAGTATTATCCATACTATCTCCATCGACTATCGCTGGAGTTATTATAAATGTTCTAATTAATAAAACTGCTAATACTATGATAATATAATCTTTTAATTCGAGTAATATTTTTTTCATTCTTTTGTCCTTTCATAACAAAAAATTAGGCGTTAAACCTAATTTCTTTCTTTAATTTTGAAACTTCCAGTAAGATCTTTTAAGAAGTTAAGTTTTGCTCTTCTTACTTTACCTTTCTTAACTACTGTAATTTTATCAATTAGAGGACTATTTACAGGAAAAACTCTATTTATTCCTACATTTCCACTTTTCTTTCTTACAGTAAATGTTTCAGAAACACTTCCACCTTTACGAGCAGTAACTACACCTTCAAATGCTTGAATTCTCTCTCTCTTACCTTCTTTAATCTTAACATCAACTCTAACTGTATCTCCAACTTGAAAAGCAGGTACATTAGGATTGATACTCTTCTTATTAATTTTGTCGATTAAATTCACGATAATACCTCCCTTTGTGCTTGATTTAATCATACATAAATGTAGCGGATTAAGCGATATAATAATAGCATAATTTTTAAGTTATATCAAGTATTTTTATTTATTAAAAGATAATTTCTTGAAATATTTTTTAATTCTATTATTATTTTCTCTTTTATATTTTTTTATTAGATATATTATTAGTTCTATTAATATAAACAATATTCCAAATAATATAAATAATGTAGCATAATCTTTAAGAATACTTATAATGTTTAGGAATGTTGTTTTTATAAAATCAATTAATATATTTGGTAGTAGTTCTATATTTGATTGCAATTTTATTAATAATTTATTTACAACATAAATCATTACACCACTAGATATAAATGTTAATCCTATCCATTTTAAACTTTTAATAAAACTTTTTCTTGTTATTACTATACCCATAACATATAAAATAAATAATAATATCAATAAGAAATCAATAATATTTATATAAAATAATTTAATAATATATATAATATTTTTTATATTAATATTGTAATTTAAATTTAATAAGGAATTTAATCTATCACCTATACTTAGTATCTTTTCTTCTATTTTAGGTAATTTTAATTTAATTTTGTTTAATATTTTTTCTTGATTCTCTTTAGTTAATTTTTCACTTTTAGGTATATTTTTTTCTTGTAACTCTTCTACTATTAAACTCATATTTAATTCTAAGAAATTATATATAGAATCCTTTGTAAATACTCTTTCATCTTTACCATTTAGTATATTATCTATTTGTTTATTTAATGATTCTTTAACATAATTATTTATAGGAGTGGATGTAATAAATGCATCAATTGTTTCTTCATCTATTCCAGAATCTATAAAATTATCTTTAATAAAATTAATTTCATCAAATTCATTTGTATTAATAAGAATATTCATTATATCTATATTATTAATCATATTTTGTAATTCTTTTTCATTTAAAAATCCTTCACTTGCTTTTTTAATAGAAAAAATAACCATAACACTAAATACAACTAACATACATAAAAATGTAAGAATACCCATTAATAGTTTTTTAATAAATGATATTATTTTGTATATATTCTTTTTATTATCTTTCATTTTACTTCCTTATCTATTCTACTTTCAATATTTATTCTTTGAACAACCGCCAATGAACAAATAAGCGCAACGCAAAAACTACCACCATAACTTAAGAATGGAAGTGGTACACCTGTAAGTGGAATTATTCCAAGTACTCCTCCCAAATTAATAAATACATGTAACATAAAGATAATACCTATTCCATAACATATTATTGAATTTTGTAATTGTGTTGCATTAATAGCAGCTCTAAATATAAAATAAATCATTAACATATATGCAATTATTATTGCAGTACCACATAAATATCCTAATTCTTCTACTACAATTGGAAATATAAAATCTGTATGACTTGCTGGTAAATATAAATATTTTTGTACTGAAGAACCAATACCACTACCTTTAAATCCACCATTGTTAATTGCAATATAACCATTACACACCTGATATCCTGAGTTTTCTTCATATCTATCACATGGATTAGTATATATGAATCTATTTAATCTATAATCTTTTTTAAGTATGTCATCATCTATTACTAAATATAAAAATTTAAGAGTTAGTACACATAATACTAGTCCACAAGTAGCAATACATTTTAAAACCTTAACTGGTTTATCTTTATTAGGAATACTTATAAACACTAAAGCAAATAAAGCAAGCATTAATGCCGCACTACCAAAGTCTCCACCAGCTAAAATTAAAAGAGTACTTATGCCACATAAAAATAATGGCCATAAAAAACCCCACTTTAATCTATTTTCTTTATTTATCCAACTATTATAATAAGAACCCATATACATAACTAAAAATACTTTTAAAAATTCTGCTGGTTGTAGATTAAATCCTAAAATATTTATAGATACTTCATTTACACCAGTTGAAAATAATTTATTTTTAGCATATATAAGTAATGTTGCTCCCATGAATGTAAGTGATAAAAAAAGTGATATACTTTTATAATATTTTGTTGGTATTTTTATTATAATTATTGAGGCAAATAATGAAACTGCTATAAAAATTAATTGTCTCTTAAAGAAGAAATAAGGACTATCATTTCCATATGTTAATACAGATGAGATACTAGATGCATCCAATATTAAAAAAGCACCTCCTATTGCAAGTATAAGTGTAAGTATTAAAATAGGCTTATTAATATATTTAAACAAATTTACTTTTTTCTTACCTTTATTCATATGATATATTATATAAAAAAAACGCATAAATGTAAATATTAGTTGTGTCATTAAATGCACCAATTGTATAAAATAATATAGATAATAAGGAGGAAAATTCTATGTATTATTATGGATATAATGGTGGATATGCTAATAATGGCTATTATGGAAACAATGCTTGTTGCTATGGAAACATGGGATATAATTATGGATATGGTTATGGAGCGGCTATTATATTAGTATTATTCATTTTATTAGTTATTATCTTTGGTGCAGGCTTCTGGAATAACAACAATAACTAGTAAAAAGAAGTTTCAAATAATATGAAACTTCTTTTATTTTCTTCTATATAACACATGTTTAAATTTAATATTATTTTCCTCACTACTTAATAATTCCTCACTTTCCCATAAGTTATTATCAAACTCTGGAAAATATGTATCTGCATCTAAACACTCCTCATCTATATGTGTTAAGTACATCTTTCTTGCATATGGTAAAAATAATTTATAAATGGATGCCCCTCCAATAATAAATATTTCTTCATCACTATCTTTAAAATGTTCATTTAAACTATTAATATCATTGAATACTTCTACATCATTATTATCAATTGTATTTCTTGTTATTACAATATGATGTCTATTTGGTAACATTTTTGGAAGTGATTCAAAAGTTTTTCTTCCCATTATAATTGTATGACCAGTAGTCTTTTCTTTAAAAAATTTAAGATCTTTTTTTAATGACCAAATTAAATTATTATCACGACCTAATTCATTATTTTTACCTATCGCAGCTATTATTGTATAATTCATATTTCACCTATTGTGCTATTGGAAATGATATTTTTCCATGATGCTTATAATTTAATACTTTAATATCCTTTAAATCACTAGAATTATCAAATTTATAAAAATCTTTTATTTCTGGATTTAACCATAACTTAGGGGCAGGTAAATCTTCTAATTCTTTTCCTCTTTTTATTTGTTCTTTTATTCCATCTATTTGATTAACATAAATATGAGCATCTTTAATACTCCAATATAGTTTTCCAGGCTTTAAACCACTTACTTGAGCAAGCATACTAAGAAGCACAGCATATTGAGTTACATTAAATGGAAGACCAAGAGGAACATCACAACTTCTTTGATGAACCCAAGCATTTAATTTACCATCTGTAACATCCCATTCACTAGACCAAACACAAGATGGTAAAACGGCTGTATCCAAGTGAGCATTTTGCCATAAACTAATAATCATTCTTCTATCTTTAGGATTATTTTTTAACCTATCAAGTAATATATCCATTTGTTTATATTCTTTTACTATCCAACCATAAGCAGTTCCAATTGTATGAGCATACTCTTTACCAAAATCTTTTTCAACATTTTGTTTTACAAGTTTACCATTTTCATCAGGTAACATTTGAATAGCTCTCCATTTACCATCTTCATCTATTTCCCACTCATCCCAAATATGAACATTTCTTTCTTGAAGCCATCTAACATCATTACTTTGTACTTGATATATCCATAGCATTTCAAGAATTGCTTGTCTATAAAATAGTTGTTTTGTTGTTAAAAATGGAAATTCTTTTTCTAAATCAAATTCAAAATTATAAGCAGGTATTTTAATACTATTAACACCTGTTCTATTTTCAACTTCTACCCCTTCTTTTAATATTTTTTTACATAGTTTTAAATATTCTTTATCCCACTTTGACATTTTAATCTCCTTATATTTCTAATTTGTCTTCTATTATTTTTACAATTTCATTATTTATTTCATTAATAGTTTTAATACTTTTAATATCCTTGTATTTACCATTCACACAATTTATGTAATTCCAATTATATTTATTGCAAACATAAAGATATCCTTTTTCTGCATCTTTTAAATGTTTAGAACTTTTTTCATTATCATCAGTACATTCTCTATCTTTTCTAAGCTCAAATGTTGCTTTATAAGGCATATGCAAGAAAATAACCAAATCAGGTCTTGGAAGTTCACATAAATCAAATTCTAATGTTTCTATAAAACTAAGTATCTTATCTTTTTCTTCATTACTCTTTGCCTTACACGCCTGATGCCCCATATTAGAAGTAGTGTATCTATCAAGTAATATTATATCATTTTTATATAATTCTTTATTTATATTCTTTAAAAAATTATACCTTCTATCTGCTGCATAATATAAACTACTAACAAGAGGATCTACATTAACACTTGTCTCTTTAAAAAAAGATTCACAAATATCTGTTTTTCCTAAATAAGGTCCCCCTACTATTCTTCCTGTAGGTGAATCATATACAGGAAATGAAAACTTTTTAACTTTTATATTTTTATGCTTAAAATATTTCATAAGCATATTACTTTGTGTTTCTTTACCAGAACCATCTGTTCCTTCTATTACTATTATTTTAGCTCTTTTCATATTAATCTCCCATTAAAAAATAACATGGGCAAAACATGTTAAATCTATTCTATCTAACATTAATATTACCTCTATTAATAGATTACCATACTTTAAAAAAAATTAAAATAACTATTTAAAATATTTTTTATAAATCTCTTTACCTTGAAGAAAATCATTTATTTTGCTAGAATGTATGTGGATGTGAAAGTTATGGATAATAAACAAAAAACAATAGTATTTAAAGTTAGTGATAATATTAAAAAACAATTAATAGATTATTATTATGATATGAGATGTGATAAAACTCCGCCTTATGCAGTATTTCAAGTTAAACAATATGATTGTGTTATTACTTTATATGAAAGTGGCAAAGTAATGTTTCAAGGAATAGGTGCCGATATAGAGGCTAACATGTGGAAAGATTTAGAAAATCACACTAATAATAGAAATATAGATGATGAGATAAAGGCTAAAGAAAAAAAAGAAGAAGATAAAACTTATTATTACTATGATGCCATTGGTAGTGATGAAGTTGGTACTGGAGATTATTTTGGTCCAATAATAGTAACGGCTACACTAGTTGATAAAAATACAAGAAAGTTACTTGAAGATTTAAAAATAATGGACTCTAAAAAAATGACAGATGATAAGATTAGAAGATGTGCACCTATTATAATGAATAAAATTCCATATGTAACATTTACCCTATCAAATTTAAAATACAATGAACTTTCTAATAAAGGTTTTAACATGAATAAAATTAAAGCAATATTGCATAATAAGGTTCTATATGAATTATCTAATAAAAATATACCTTATCATAAAATAATAGTAGATCAGTTTACTACACCAAGAAGTTATTTTAGTTATTTAAAACAAGAAAATATTAATGAAAAAGTTACTAAAATAACATTCTTGACTAAAGGAGAAAGTAAACACTTAAGTGTAGCAGCTGCTAGTGTAATAAGCAGATACTTATTCCTAATAGAAATAGATAAATTAAGTGAAAAATATGGCATAACACTACTTAAAGGTGCTAGTGATAAAGTTGATGACGTTGCAAAAAAAATAGTTTCAAAATATGGAAAAAATGAATTAAGTAAAATTGCTAAAATAAATTTCAAAAATACAGAAAAAATATTATCATAAAAAATAAACAGTTTAAACTGTTTATTTTTTAATTTAGATTATTTATGAGTTTTTTTAATAATTATTTTATCAAATAGATATAGTATTGCAGGAAGTACAAATATAGTTGCTAGAAGTGAAATTAATGTTCCAATTCCTAAAAACAATCCAATTGAAGAAATGATAGATGAAGATGAGATAAATCCTATTAAAAATCCTGCTATTAATAAGATTAAACCACTTGTAATTACAGCCGGTAATCTATCTTCTAATGTTTTAATAATGGACTCTTTTTTATCATATTTCTCTCTTAATTGTTCATAACGACTGGCAATAACAATTGCATAATCAATAGTTGCACCCATTTGAATTGCGCATACAACGATATAAGACATAAAGAATATATTTTTACCTAATAAAGATACAATACCAAAATTAATTAAAATACTGCCTTCTATAGTAAGTATCAATAATAATGACATCCACACAGACTTAAATGTAAATAATAAAATAATGGCTACAAATAAAATAGTTATTCCTGTAATAATGATATTATCTGATGTAAATGATTCTTCCAAATTAATAGCATTAATAGTATTTCCAACTAAAGTAACATCATCATAATAATTTTTTGAAATATTTCTAATATCGTCAATTAAATCATAAGTTTCTTTTGACTCAATAGGAGCATCTAAATTAAGAATAATTCTTGAATATTTATCACTTTCAAGTAAAGATCTAGATTCATTTAAATTAATATAATAATTACTTATCATCATTTTTGCTTCTTGAGTAAGTGGTAGATTATTAATATTATTATTTATAAAGTAAATAAGTGATATGATTGATATTCTATAATCATCTATCTTTACCAATTTTTCTAATTCATTATTTTGATTGGCATAATACTTATATAAACTTAAAGTTACTTCTGAATCTAAATTAAATATTTTAGATAGTTCTAAATAATTTACTTCACTACTCAAATAAAGCCCATCATTTAATTCATAACTTCCTAAACTTGTTATAGATGTTATTTTATCATTTTCTTTTAGTTTATTAACTAATTGTAATTCTCTTGAATAATCTTTATCCTCATTTCTAAGTAATATAACTAACATATTATTACTTCCAAATTCTTCTTCAATATTATTTAATGCTTTAGTATTATTACTTAATCTAAAAGACGATGCAGAAGAAGTATCATAAACATATATATAATTTGGTATTAATATAATAGATATAAATACAAATATGATAAATATTGGTAATAAAAATTTTCTAGATTTTAAAATAAATTCACTTAATTTATTTTCTTTTCTTATCTTTTCTTTTTTCTTAAATCTTATTATTACATTAGTAAATATAGAAAGTAAACTTGGCATAACTAGTATAACAGTTAATAAACTACATAAAATTCCTTTTGATAATACAATTCCTATATCTCCACCGATTTTAAGTTGCATAAATACAAGAGCCATAAGCCCAGAAATTGTAGTTAAACTACTAGCAAATATCTCCAAAATTGCTTTTGATACAGTTTTCTTAATAGCTAGCACTTTATCAGTTGTATCATTAATTTCTTTCATGTATTGATTCATAAATATAATTACATAGTCAATAGATAAAGCCAGTTGTAAAATAACTGCAATTGCTTTTGTAATATACGATATTTCTCCAAGCAATAAATTACTTCCCATATTTAAAATAATTGAAATAGCAAAAATTATAAAAGCAATTATTGGTTCGAAATATGTTTCAGATGTTATCAATAAAATTACAATTATAACTACAATTGCAAGAATTAAAGCTAAATTAATACCATCAGTAACATCTTCAAATGCATCTGAATATATATCATACTCTTTTTCAGAAACAACATTTTCAATATCCTTTTTTATATCTTCTATCTCATCATCATTTAAATCTTTTATTTGAAGAGTATATAGTGCCTTATTATTTTTATAAGAACTTTGTGTACCATCAAATAATACACTATCAATATTATTAATTTTAGATAATTCTTTAGATAAATTATTTGCATCATCTATAGATATATTACTAACCATAAGTTTAATAGTATCAAAACTACCAAACTCCCTTTGCATTATATCTATACCTTTCTTTGTTTCAGTATTATCAGGTAAATAACTTACAATGCTATCATTTATATCAACATTATTAATATTAATAAAACAGAATATAGTTAGCCCTAAAAATAATATTAATAAGTGATATCTAAAATTAGTAATAAAGTCCCCAAGTTTAACTAAAAATCCCTTATTATTATTTTTCTTTGTCATAAACCATCCTTTCTATTAATCTTATTATTTTATCTTTCAAAAAATTTATCAATTTTCTTAATATTTTTCTTAAATACAATCATCTCACAAATATCAGCTATAGAATATACAATTATTATTATTCCAACTACTGATGTAATTATTTCAGAAGATGAAATAGGATTAATAATAAATATTAAACCACATATAATAGATAAGATATTAACAATTATTGCTAAAATCCATAATCCCTCGTCTTCTTGCTTCAATATTTCAACGAATCTTAACTTAGTTACACTACTTGTAATAAACCAAATTCCAAGACAAATAGGAATCAATACCGCAATAGATTTTGGATGAAATAAAATTATTATTCCTAATAATAACAAAAAAGTACCAAGTAAACTAAAACCAGTTGTAAGAATATTATTTTTATTTTTTATTTCAAATATAATAAAATAGATTCCTGAAATAATAGCTATTATAGAAATACTATATGTGAATATTCCTAATGTAGTTTTAGGAAAAATCATTACAATAACACCTAAAATAATAAATAATATAGATGTTATTATGGATAAATTAATATAATAGTTTATCTTCTTTTTCAATTAAATCTCCTCCTTTTAAGAAAGTTTAAACTTTCTTAAAATAATTATAGTTTTATATTTATTAAAATTCAATGGACAATATTAGTCATTTGTCTAACAAATTTATATATAATATTTGTCTTATTTATTAGATAGTTGTATAATAAACTAAAAAGAGGTTAAAAATGAACAAATATGAAGAGCAATCACTAAATACAAAAAAGAAAATAGCTAATTCTTTAAAAAAATTAATGCTTAAAAAGAAATTTAATCAAATATCAATTAACGATATAGTAACTGATTGTAATTTAAACAGAAATAGTTTTTATTATCATTTTGATGACATATATAGTCTACTAAAATGGATCTTTGAAATGGATGCGGGAAAAATATTAAAGGAAATAGAAACATCTAAAGATATGAAAAAAGCTATATCTTTAGTAATGCAATATATAGATGATAATAGAGATGTTTGTATATGTGCTTATGATTCGCTTGGAAGAGATGAATTAAAAAAATTTTTTATTAATAATTTTGAAATAATAATTATAAAATTAATTGATAATGTAATTGAATGTAATAATTATATAATATCAAATGATTTTAAAAATTATATAATATATTCTCACACTGAATTAATCGCTTCACATTTAATTAGTTATTTAAAAGGTGACTTTAAAATATCAAAAGAAAAAATTATTAATTATATATTAGTAAATATTTATGCATCGATAGAAACTAGTTTAAAAATTGCTTCTGATAATAAATTATAGTATATTAAAAAAGACTTTATAATCAAAGTCTCTTTTATTTTTCACTTAATTTTTTTAACTTGTCTAATAAATTTATTGCTTCAATTGGAGTGACTTCATAAGGATTAATTTCTTTCATAAAATCCCTTAACTCATCTTTCTTTGGAAGCTCAAATACTATACCTAGTTGTTCTATTTTTCTTTCTGACTTAGAATTTGCATTTTCATACATAGTTAATAATTCATTAGCACGATTTATAACTTCATCTGGCAAATCTGCTAATTTAGCTACATTGATACCATAACTTTTATCTACACAACCATCCATAACTTTATGTAAAAATATTACATCTCCATCTTTTTCTAATGCTGATACATGTACATTCTTAACATCACTTAATTTATTTGATAAATCTGTAAGTTCATGATAATGAGTTGAAAACATAGTTTTACATTTAATGTTATTTGAAATATATTCAATTATTGATCCTGCAAGACTCATACCATCATAAGTACTAGTACCTCTTCCTAATTCATCAAATAAAATTAAACTATTCTTAGTAGCATTTTTAAGTGCAATCGCACTCTCTTTCATTTCTACCATAAAGGTACTCTGTCCACCTACTAAATCATCACTAGCTCCTATTCTAGTAAAGATTTTATCAAAAATTGGTATAACACACTTATTTGCAGGAACAAAGCATCCAATTTGATTAAGTACTGCAATTATTCCAAACTGTCTCATATAAGTAGATTTACCACTCATATTAGGACCTGTTATTATAAGTATATTTGTATCCTTATTAAAGATTATGTCATTATCAATATACTCTCCTTCAATAACACTTTGTACTACAGGATGTCTTCCACCAATAATATTTACTTCATTATCACTTATAATTGGTCTTACAAAATTCTTCTCTTCAGATATAGTGGCAAATGATGCTATTACATCTAAATATGCTATTTTATTAGATACTATTTGAAGTGCATGAATATTTTCTTTAATTGTTTCTTTTATTTGACAAAATATGTCATATTCTAAACTATTTAATTTATCCTCTGCATTGAGTATTAAATTCTCTTTTTCCTTTAATAGTGGATTAATATATCTTTCACAATTAGATATAGTTTGTTTTCTATCATAACCAAACTCTTCTTTAACAAGAGATACTTGCCCCTTAGGTACCTCTATATAATAGCCAAACACTTTATTATAACCAATCTTAAGTCCTTTAATACCAGTTCTTTCTCTTTCTTCTATTTCAAAATTAGAAAGAAAATCTTTACCATTTGTTTTAATATTTCTTAGTTCATCAATTTGACTATTAAAACCTTCTTTAATTATTCCACCCTCTTTAATACTAAGTGGAACATCTTCTTTAATAGAACTTTCAAGTAAATTATATAATTCATCAAAAGTTTCTAATAATGGTAAATTTAGAGACTCTAATACTTTATTTATAGAAGGTAATACTTTAATACTATTTTTAAGTTGTAAAGCATCTCTTGCATTAAGAGTTGAACAAGCAACTTTACCGGTTAATCTCTCTAAATCATATATTTCGTATAAATATTGACATAATTCACTTTTAAGTAAAAATTCTTTAATTAGTTTTTCTACTAAATCTTGTCTTCTAATTATTTCATATTTATCCACACTTGGACTAATTAAATAACTTTTTAATAATCTACTTCCCATTGCGGTTTTAGTCTTATCTAAAAAACCAAGTAAACTATTTTGTCTATCTTTATTTCTTATTGTTTCAACTAATTCTAAATTTTTTATGCATTCTTTATCGAGTTCTAAGAACAATTTACTATCTACTAATTGTAATTTTTGTATATGGCTTAAATCTTGTTTTAAAGCATTTGTTAAATAATTTAAAACAAGTGATGCATTCTTTATAATTTTATCTTCATCTATATTTTCAAATATATAATCATTTTGATAGATTGTATCATTATTATATATTGATACTAAAATATTATATATATTTTTAATTTTTTGAATTAAATGAGCATCAAAAGTATCATTAACTACAATCTCTTTTATATTAAGATTTACGATTTGACTTATCAATTTATCTTCATCATGACTTATATATGTAGATGAAATTTTACCACTTAACAAATCAGCATAAGTAAGAGCATAAACATAACTATAATCTGTAATACTAGCTATATAATTAAAATCTTTTTCATTAACTATTTCAGGTGCTGTTATTGTACCAGCACTAACTACTTGTATAACTTCTCTTTTAACAATATCTTTCGTAGTTTTAGGATCTTCCATTTGTTCACATATCGCTACTTTATATCCTTTTTCGATTAATCTTTCTAAATATGTATTAACTGCATGATGTGGTATTCCACACATTGGGATTCTCTCTTCAAGACCCGCTTGTTTTCCAGTAAGAGTTAATTCTAATTCATGACTAGCTATTAGCGCATCATCAAAAAACATTTCATAGAAATCTCCTAATCTATAAAATAAAATTATACCTTCATACTCACTTTTAGTTTTAAGGTATTCTCTCATCATTGGACTAACTTTTTTTAAATCTACATCTTTTCTTTCCATATAGTTTATTATAATTTTTTTAAAATAAAAATTCAATTATTTTTAACTCTTATAATTGAATTTTAAAATATTTTCTAATATGTTATATCATTTTTAGTTATTGTCTTTAATTTCTTTTTATTTTTTATATTTTTGGTATTACTTGCATGCTTTATAATACTTCTTTCATATACATTTCTTATAAATCTTGCATTACCAAAATTTTTAGTATTTCTGTTCTCATTAATTAATTTATCTACTACATCTAAAGCATCGCTTTCAAGTTCAAACCCGGCTTTTAAAACCATACCTTTAAATATTTGTATTAACTCTTCATTTGTATAATCATCAAATTCTAAAGTATATCCTATTCTTGATACTATACCTGAATTTGAATTTAAAAAGTCTTGCATTTCTTTAGTATAGCCTGCAAAAATAACTATTAAATTATCTCTATAATCTTCCATAGCTTTTATTAATGTTGCTATACACTCTGCATTATATGAATTTGTATTATCTTTAACTGCTAGTGAGTATGCCTCATCTATAAATAATATTCCACCAATAGCTTTTTCTATTACACTCATCGTTTTAACTGCAGTTTGACCCACATATTCGGCAACTAAATCTTTTGAACTAACTTCAATTAATTTATTTTGACTAATATATTTTAAATTATATAAAATAGATGCTATTAATCTAGCAACAGTTGTCTTTCCGGTACCAGGATTACCAAGAAATACCATATGTAAATTAACAGAATTAATTTTAACCTCACCCTTAGTTTTGTCTTTTAATTTAATTAAATCAACTAAATCATTAAGTGTTTTCTTGACTTTTTCTAGTCCTACTAAGTCATTTAACTCTTCAAATACTTCCTCAGTAGTTTTATTAATTTCTAATTGTGGTATATCTTTATTAAATGTTATATAATCATATAATTTTTCTACATAACTACTAAAAGACAAGTTAGTTTTAGGATAATTATTAGTGATATAATCAAGTAACTTAATATTCTTTTCATCGCTTAGATTAATTTTATTACATATATAATTATATACATCATTTACACTTGGTGTAATACTAGATAATTTAAAACAAAAATAATTTTCTAACTCATTATCATTAAATAAAAATTCTTCTAACTCTTCATGTGTACCACTAAGTATAGTTATACTATTACTATTTAACTGCGATTTAAAATTATAAATAAATTTCTTTTTAAAGTTAGTATCATTCATATTAAGTGCATTTAATTGACTAAAACAAACTATTCCATTTTTATAAAATTCACTTACATCTTCTTTAACTACACTATATAATGATACTCTACTAACCTTATCATTTTTAGTATATTTATATTTTAAAGCACTACTTTTAAGTATACTAATAATATCATTAATAGTATTTTCATCTTTGCTTTCAATTAAAATATTAAAATTAATATAATTAGTCTCTTTTTTTATATTATAATTTTTCATATATAGAATTATTTTATTTAATAGTTCTTTAGATTCTTCACTAATAAATAAACTATCTATATTTATTTCTTCTGTTGACTCTTCTTGTATATCTTCTTTTAACTTAATATCACTTCCAAAAAAATCTTTATAAACATCTTGTAGTATTTTATAATTATCCATTTAAAACCTCTCTTTTAAAAAATAAAGCATTAGAAACAATGCTTTATTTAATATTTATTTCTAGTATTTTATCTTTTAATTCTTTCTCAATATTAACAAGTTCTTTTTCTGCTTCTTTTCTCTTAGTTCTACCTTCTTCATGTATCTTAATGATTCCATCTAAAGTATCAATTAAGTTTTTATTAGTAGTTTTTAATGTTTCAATATCAACAATAGCTCTTTCACTTTCTTTAGCAATATCAAGTGATCCCTGTTTTAATGTTTCACTATTCTTTTGAAGCATATCATTTGTTAACTTACTAACAGCTTGCTGTTGTTGTAATGATTCTTTAGCATGATTAATACCAAGTGCTAATACAATTTGATTTTTCCACAATGGAATAGTATTAGTAATTGAACTTTGTATTTTTTCTACAAGCTCTGCATCATTATTTTGTAATAATCTAATTTGAGGTGCCATTTGAATTGAAATAACTCTTGTAGTCTTAAGATCATATATTTTCTTTTCAAATCTATTAATTTGAGCTTCTAAATCTTGTACTTTTTGTATATCCATTTGTTCATGAGTTTCTTCTGCTTTTTTCTTAAGCTCTGGTAATGTTACATTTCTAAGCTCATCTAGTTTTTTATCACCTGCGATTATATATAATGATATTTCTTTGAAAAAATTTAAATTCTTTTCATACATTTCATCAAATATACTAATATCCTTTAACAATTGAATTTTACTACTATCTAGCCCTTTTTCTATACTATCAATATTTTTTTCTATTTTATTATATTTAGCAATAATTTTATTTATTTTCTTTTTAACTCCACCAAATAATTTTGCAATTCCTTTATCATTAATATCGCCATCAAAATCTTTAATTTCAGATACTAATTCTGCTAATAAATCACCTACTTCTCCAGCATTTTTATTTTTAACACCATCTAATATATTATCTGAAAAATCAGATATTTTCTTTTGAGCAGATGCACCATATTGTAATACCTGAGTTGCATCAAACACATCAATTTTGGAATTAAACTCATCTACTGCTTGTTGTTCTTCTTTGGTAAGTTCATCATAATTTAATGATTTTTCAATTTTCTCCTCTGTTATTTTAGTTTCATTAACTAATTCGTTAAGTTTTTCATCATTCTTTAATTCAGTTTTTTTCTCTACTTTTAATTCTAATTCAGCCATTTTTTCCTCCATTATTTTAAATAATCTATTAGTTTATTATAGTAATCCATTTTTAGACTACTTACTGTACTATTAATTGATTTTGGTATTGCTACTCCTATATTAGAAACATCATAATTTCCTCCAGTAATACCTGTTCTAAAACCATATTTTTCCCAAGCAATTTGAGCTATTTTTTCATCTTGTAATGCTATATATAACTTTTTGCCTTCTTCAGTAAAAGCTGCAAAACAATGCGAATTCCAAATGGTTGGTTTTGGATATAAAACAACTATTTGATCTTTTACTTGACTAAAACCTGTAGGATTTGATGTAGCAAAATCAATTAAACTTTTTTCATAATCAACAATCATAGGTTGACCACCCATACCAGTTTTTAAATATCTTTCAAATAAATCTGCTGGTGTATTATTCATATAACCTGATTTTTGATAAAATGTTTTTAATTTTGCTAGATTTTTTTCTAAATCTTCATCTTTTATTTGACCTTCTCCTAATATTGAAAGTAAAAGACCATAATAAGTCGCACCAGGCGAAGATGAGACAGGATCTGTGGATGCAATATTAATATTACCATATAAATCTGTAAGTCCTATATCTTTCCATGTCTTACCTTGTAATATATAGTTCATTAATTTATTCATATCAGTAATATAATAAACACCATCTATTAATTCAACTATTTTTTCATTTATTAGCTTTTCTACTACTTCTTTCCAAGAATATATTACTATTGGAGTATTTAATGTAAGTCCGCCATCTAGTACTCTATATCTTGCACTCTCTTTATTCTCCTCATTAGGTGATAATTTATAATAATCATAAAATCTTTGATCTGATGTAAACAAAGCATCATATTTACTAACACCAGGCGTATTTATTGTAATGTCTTCACCTGATTCTATTCTATTTATTATTTGTTGATTTCCAAGACCAACACTTTCTCTAATTAATGCTTTTTGTACTGTTTTACCATTGCTCCAAGAATCAAATACAGGATTTAAACCATATTTTTCTTTTAATATCTTAATTACTTCTTCATCTGCCAAGAAATCCTCTTTTCCACCTCCAGTAGCAACATATACAGTAGTTAAATTTTTATAATCATCAACATTATCAATTTTATTATTACTAGTAACTTTAAATATGATAATTCCGATTATCAACACTACAAATATTGAAATTCCTATTATTTGTTTTTTATTCATCTTTATTCACCTCAACATCAATTTCATTTTTGTCAAGACCATCAGCCTTTAACATTTGATTTAGTACTTTAATCTCAACTTTTGTATCCAACATATCCGATTCATATAAATTATTTAGAAATTTTTTAAACACATTGTTAATTTCTTTTATCATATCACCTGTCGATGATAAAAACTTTTTACTCTCTTTAGTACTCATATTTTGATTTTCAATTACATCAAATCTATCTACTAATTTAACTGTAACAGGCAAATAATACTCAAAGAAATTATTTAATTTATTTTCTTTCTTTGGTTCTTTTTCTATTGTACTTATTATTCTTGCCACAATATTATTTATTTCATTTAAATTCTTTTGTATTTCTTCATTTTCTATCATAGGTATCATATCTAATATATGATTATTTTGAATTTTAGCATTTTCAAGTTTTTTATATAAACTATTATTAGTTATCTTTAAATTTTGCTTTTTATCTTTTTTAAATACCAAATTTCCTGCAACATAAGCACATGCTCCAATACCAACAGATGGTACTAAGGGTATTGATAGTGCTAGATATGGTACTGCAAAGAATGACGCGCCTATTACTGCTGATACTACTTCTTTGTGTTTCATGCTAGTTGTATCCCCTAACTTCCTTAAAAGCCTTAAGCAAATCTTTTTTTCCATCAAATACTTTAGCATTTGATAAGTTTGCAATATTATTTAATTCATCGTATGAAGCATCACCAAATGTAATACTATATATTGGTATATCCGATTGAATATTATTATATTTTTCTCTAAGAGAACCAATAGTTCCAACATTAACTACTCCATCTGTCATAGCAATAATAGTTTTTGTATATTCATCGCTTTCACCATCTAATATATCAAGACCTGTAATAATTGCATCATATAATGCAGTACTTCCACCTACTTCATATTCATCAATATTTTCTATTAATTTAATTGTATCATGACCACTAACACTATTCCATATTCCATATACATTAGTACCAAAAGGTATTACTGTTATTTTATCATATTTGGAAAATTGTAAATTATCTTTAGATGCTTGATCGTAATCTAAAATATATTTCATTGCCCCAACCAGTTGTTCTTTTCCAGAACCATACATACTTCCAGAATAATCTAGACAAAATACTACATGTGTTGGTTTTCTCAATTCCTCTATATATAAATTAATTGCTGCAGTTATTACTTTCTTAGAAGGAAATTTCGTTACATTTAAATATTTACTAGTATCGATTCCATATTCAGGATTAAATATATTTTTATCAGCATTGGAATTAACTCCTCCATACCATGTTCTATATCCTAAATTTGCTAACATTTTTTGTCCATTCTCGCTAAGTAAATACTTTTGTATATCCAAAAATAATTTTTCTTTATTATCTTTACCTATAAAAGCAAATGTAGAATCATTTATAGCAACACCATCGGATGGATATATTAAATATAGTTCTTCTTTGTTTTGCTCTCTTAATTTTTTATTAATATTTATTAAAGATGCCTCACTTGATATTATTGCCTCATATTCATCGTTATTTAAAAACATTTCTTCAAGATAATCTTCATCACCACTAACTCTTTGTACACCAGAAAATACATCTTTTAAATTTTGTATTAACTTTTTATCATTAAGCATTTCTTCTGTCAATACTTCTGGATTGCCTGCTAAAGATGATAAAAATCCTAAATACGCTGTTGCTCCAGTATTAGTAGCTGTTACAGAAGACATAACATATTTAATTTGTTTATTTTTAATTAAATTAACTATCATATTATTAGTTACATTACTATCCATAAGGCCAAGACTTTTTGCTTTACTTTTCTTTATTCCAAATACAACAGGACTAATGCTTATAGATGCACTATTACTAGTTAAATATGGATTATCAAGCATATATAGCCACATTGAATTAGATATCCAAACTGCATCATAATTTTCTGAATTATGATTTAACTCATCAATTATATCTAAATCCCCCATGTAATCAACAACTATTTCACTGTTATTATCATTTGCATACTTTATAATATCATCCATAGCTATTTTATTATCATATGAGGATAAAATATGTAAAGTTCCATTATATAAATATTTTTTATTTTGTTCTGAATTATATATAACTAATGAAAATAATACTATTGCCAAAAAAACAAATGAAAACTTCACAAAATTATTAAAAACACTATTACCTTTATTCTTCATTTTATCTACCTCTAATTCTCTATTACAATTATATCATAAAATTATAGATTTACTACACTAAATTTCATTAAATAATATAAAATAATTTTTAAAGCAATATTTTTCTTACATTTAAAAAAGCATAATAATTATGCCTTCTTAAATAATTCATCGCTATCTAACATAATAGTCACTGGACCATCATTATATATTTCTACTTTCATATCGGATCCAAATATGCCTGTTTGAGTATTAATAATTTTACTTAATTTACCATTAAATTTATCATAAAGAATAGTTGCCTCTTCTGGATTCATAGCACTTGTAAATGATGGCCTTCTTCCTTCTTTACAATTTGCATACAATGTAAATTGACTAATACTCAAAATACTTCCATTTATATCTTGAATACTTAAATTCATTTTATTATTTTCATCTTCAAATATTCTTAAATTAATAATTTTTTGTATCATCTTATCTAGTATAATTTCATCATCACCTTGAGTAAATCCAACTAATAATACAAATCCTTTATCTATTTTCCCATTAATTTTTCCATTAATAGTAACTTTACTCTCTTTACTTCTTTGTACTAATACTCTCATTAAATAAATATCCTTTCTACTTTTTTAACACTACTTATTGTTCTTATATCATCTATAAAATTATTTAATGATTCAATATTATTTACTTTACAACTAACATCATAAAATAATTCCTTATTTCTATTAATTAAATTTATTGATTCTACTACAATATCATACTTAGTAGATTTAGTAATAATATTTAATAATATATCTCCTACATCCTCTATAAATACTTTTAATTTAGCCGTATATTTATTAGTAAGATTATCTTCCCAAGTTGCATCTATTATACGCTCACTTTCAAGATTAATATTAGGACAATTCTTTGAATGAATTTTAACTCCATATCCCTTAGTAATGTAACCAACTATTGCTTCACCATAAACTGGATTACAACAAGATGCTAGTGAAGATAATATATCTGTACTTCCTGCAATTATAATACCATTATTAACTGATGTTTTATTCTTAGTTAAGGTATTTACTTTCTTTTTTGGCTCATGAACTTCTAATTTAGCAAGAACAGAAGAAGGTAAATATTTCATTGTTGCAACACTAAAATATATATCATCAAGATTATCTGATTTTAATAACTTACATAATTTTTCTATATTTTCATTTGAAAATACTTCATTAAAATCAACATTCTTTTTCTTACATTCACTAACTAGCATTTCTCTTCCAACTGAAATATAGTTTTCCCTATCTTTTTTATAAAAATATGCTTTTATTCTACTCTTAGCAGATTCAGTCTTAACTATCTTTAACCATCCTTTTGATGGTGCATGACCTTTTTGAGTTATTAATTCTACTAAGTCCCCGTCTTTAAGTTCATAATCTAATTTAACCATTTTAGAATTAACTAAAGCACCTGTTGTAGTATTACCTACTTCACTATGTATTTTATATGCAAAATCAATTGGAGTTGCTCCTTGAGGTAGTTCTATTATATCTCCTTTTGGTGTATAAACATATATTTCACTTCTTTTAAATTCATCTTTAATATTTACAAAGAATTCCATATTCTTTTTTATATCATTAACTTCAACCAATACTCTAAATTGTTCTAATATATGGTCTAAATTATTTTTTACTTTACCATCAATTTGTTCTTTATAGCTCCAGTGAGAAGCAACACCCTTTTCTGCAATTTCATCCATTTCATAAGTTCTTACTTGAATTTCAAATATTTTTTTATCTTCACCAAAAACAGTCGTATGAAGGCTTTGATATAAATTTGGTTTTGGATTTGCAATATAATCTTTAAACCTATTTGGTATTGGTGGATATTTAGATTGAACTAATCCTATAACTCTATAGCAATCCTCAACATTATCAACTAATACTCTAATACCAAGTAAATCATAAATATCATCCCACTTTTTACCTTTTTTAAGTTTATTATATATACCTCTTACTGACTTAACACGAGATAACATTTCATATTTTATATCATGCTCATCAAGAATTTGCATTATTTCATATTTCATCTTTGCAAGTGACTTTTCTAACTCAGTCTTAGATGCATTAATTTTTTGAAGAACATTATTATACTCTACTGGGTCTGAGTATTGAAGACATAAATCTTCCATTTCACTCTTAATCTTTTTCATACCAAGCCTATGCGCAATTGGTATATATATTTTTACTGTTTCATCTATTATATATTTTTGATGCACCTCATCATGTACTCTAAGAGTCCTTAAATTGTGTAATCTATCTGCAAATTTAATAAATAATGTTGCTGGATTTTCTGATAATCCTACTATAATTCTTCTATACTTTTCTGGATTATCTATTTTAAATGTTTGCTTTAAATTACTTATTTTAGTAATAGATGCTACTATATTTGCGCTCTCACTTCCAAACATTTCCTCTATTTCTTCATAAGTCATTTTATTTAAAGAAATTGCTTCATGAATAAGCGCACATCCTATAGTCACTGGATCCATTTTTAAAGTAGCCAAAATATATGCAACATTTATAGGATGTAAAATATAATCTTCACCAGTATTCCTTTTCATACCATCATATATTATCTTAGCTTGCTTATAATAATTATTAATAAATGCTAAATACTCTTTATCCATATAACTTTCAAGCACATCAATCAAATCATTATAATTATAATTTTTCAATATAAATCATCTCCTTTAATCCATATAGCAGTTATATTTATTTTAATATAATCTTTATTATAATACATAATCTCTAAATAATTATAAATTTAAATAATTTTAATCACTTCCCTAATATAGCAAAAAGAGAACTTAAGAATTAATTCCTTTAATTTTAAGTTCTTCTATCTCATCATCATCTTCTTCTGGTTTTTGCATTGATCTATATTCAAGAATCATCCAAAATCTAGGTCCAATTAATAGTGATGATATAGCACCAGCGATTAATCCTATTAATATTGCTATATTGAATGTATATATATCACTTAAACCAACACATAATAATGTAATTATACAAACTATAGTAGTTATACTTGTCCATATACTACGATTTATTGTTCCAATTGAAGAAGTATTTACTAAATTCTTAAGTTCTTCTTTAGTAAGTTTCTTTTTATTTCTATAAAGTTTGCTTCTGTTTTCTCTAATTCTATCAAATACAACTATCGTATCATTAATAGAATATCCAATTATAGTAAGAAGACTTGCTACTATTATAAAATCAACACTAATACCAAATATTGCAAATATTGATACTATAATTAATACATCATGAACAAGCATTAGAATACCAGATATTGCATAATTGATATTAAATCTTATTGCAATATAAATAATAATTGCAATTAATGAATATATTAAAGATTTAATTGCATTTTTGGTAAGATTTTTTGTTACCAAAGTGCTAATAACAGATAATGAAGTTTCTATTCCAAGCGTAGATAATTCATCTTTTACGCTTAATTCTTCTTTTTCAGATAAAATATCATTTAATTTAATATATCCTTCAGTTTTACTACCCATATAGTAATTATAATCTCTAACATCATAATCTTTTACTATTTCCACTACTTTTTTAAAATCAATATCAGTTTCAGATGATAAATTAATATTTGTACCACCTGTAAAATCAACACCAAAATTAAATCCACGAACAAGAGCAAATATTACTCCAAATATAATTATTGTTAGTGATATTAATATAGGATATTTTGCTATTTTAACATAATCTACTTGTTTCTTATTTTTTATTTTTCCAAATAAGCATATATGTTTATCGTTAAAATACTTTGATTTAACAATAAGACTAAGAATAAATCTATATAAAATGACTGTAGAGAATACTGTAATTATAATTGTAATAATTAGCATAGTTGCAAATCCACGTACAGAAGATTCACCAAATATATACATTACTATTCCAGCAATTAATGTTGTAATATTAGCGTCTATTATCGCACCTATACTATTTTTATTTCCATCTTTAAATGCTTGTAATAATTTAGAACCTTTAGATAATTCATCTTTAACTCTTTCATTTGAAATTATTATTGAATCAACTGCCATTCCGATACCTAGAATTAAAGCAGCAATTCCAGTTAAAGTAAGCACACCATCAACAGCATTAAATATAGCAAATACAAGTAATATATATACAAGTAAGCTTATACTTCCAATAAAACCACTAAATCTATACTTAAATATTAGTATAAAAGCAATTATTACAAATGAAATAATACCAGCTAAAGCAGTTTTTTTAATCACTTCACTACCAAAAGATGCAGATACACTCTTAGGTGTTGCCTCTTCAGTAAGTTTAGTTGGAAGAGAACCACTATTTATAAGTTCCGCTAATAATTCAGCCTCTTCTCTAGTAAAATTACCATCTATTGTTACTTTAGATGTATTTAATCCTTCACTTACACTAGCTGCTGATATACATCCAGTATTAGATGATCCACAATTATCTTTTGAATTAACATAGCTATCTTTTTCTTCATTAAAATCAAGCCAAGTTACTATAAGATTATTTCCATCAGTCATAGAACTAATTTTTTTTGTTACTTCATAAAATTTTGATGTATCACTAATACTAAGTTCTACATTATATCTAAGTTTTTCCTTATTATAAAATGCACTTGCTCCACCTTTACCTAAAACATCACTTGTCATAAGTAAATTATCATTAGTATCTCTAAAACTAAGTACAGCAGTTGTACTAATTCTATCTCTAGCCTCTTGCTCATTTGATACACCAGGTAATTGTACTCTTATTAAATTATTACCTTCAATTGTAATAACTGGTTCACTTACTCCAAGGGTATCTATTCTATTTATTATTGCTTTATATGTATTTTGTAAATCCTCATCAGTTATTTCATCTCCTTCTTCTAAAGGTTCAACCTTATAAAGAATTTCAAACCCTCCTTGTAAATCAATACCATATGATATATTACTAAATATTGGATTTATACATAAAACACAAATTAATATAATAGTAACAACAACAATTAATGGTTTTACCAATTTTTTCATTTTTCTTCCTCCTGTATTATATCTTTAAATTCACCCTTTAATTCTTCTTTCTGATTATCCTTCAATTTTTTTATATTTTCCATAACATAATCATACAATCTATAATTATCTACAGACAAAATATCACTTATTAAATCAAATAATTCTAAATCATTTCTTTTATTCCATTCATTCTCTGCTAAATAATTCCATACATCTTTTTCTGTTATATATAGTAGACCTAGTCTTCTTGTTTCTTTTACTTTTGAAAATAATGCTGGCTCAACTTTTTTATACAATTCCTCTTTATCTTTAAATGATATTTCATCACTCATATGCTTCACCTTTTTAATTGTATCATTTTTTTTATAAAATGTCTTAAATATTTAAAAAAGTTTGTATAATAATCTACAAACTTTAATTAATAACCATATTTATCATGATATTCTAATAATAATCTTGTTACTCTTTCATATGTAAATTCTTTTAAAACTTTAGAATTACTAATGGTTTTATAATCTCTTTCTATAGGTTCCAAAAAGAACTTAATAGGTTCATTTTTCTCTTTATCAGAAATTTCATATTCATAATTATTTTGATAAACTGCCATAAATAATGAATCATTACCTATTATATCTTTTATTTTATTGAATCTCTCTTTATCTATTTTACCAGTAACTATTACTACATCATAACTTTCATTATCAATTAATTTACTTATATCATCAACAGTTAATTCTTTTTCTGTTATGGTGCTTATTAATTTATAATCATTATCTTTTAATTTACTTAATGCTTCTAACAATTCTATTTTATTTTCTTTATAATTTTTAAGAGAATATGTATCTATAAATATTTCATATGACCTAGGTAAATAATAATCACTTTGTCTTATTTTATAATTACATATTTCATAATAGTTTCCACTTTTACATAAAGAAGTAATTTTATCTTCATATACTAATGCTTTTTCTATATCTATATATTTATAAGATTCTAATGCTCTTGCAAATCCCTCTAGATAAGCTCCATATTTTGATACATCAGATTCAGAATTGATACCAGCCAAATAAGAACAAAAAACAGTTTCATTCTCTCTAATTAAACTCTTAGAATGACAATATTCATGAGTCATAGTAGATAATATATTAACACTATCTATTTCAAAATCAACATATATATTATACATATGAGTAAGCCCAATTGTATCATTACCATATATTGATTTTAATATATCTGTTAAATCATTTGACTTTTTAGGATAGATACCACCTAATAAAGTTAATTTATCTTTAACATTTTTTAAATCATTTACAACTTGTATATTATAATCTCCGTTAAATACTACTTTATTTTCATCATCTCTTGGTAAAATAGAAGAATAATATTCTATTTTATTAAATGCATAATCTAAATAATTATCTAAATCATCTACTTCATATGTTTTATTAATAGTATTCTCAAACATTAACTCATCTATTAAAGGTAAACTTAGATTTTCTAAATTTATATAAAGAGGATAAAATATCATTAGGTATAATATAATCTGAACTTTTATCATTTTATTATATTTTATATTTAGAGACTTAATACTATCTTTCTTGTTATTTATAATAACTATATTATAAACTAATAATGATAACAATAAAATTAATGCTACTATAGTATATATATAAGAAAAATATGGAATATGCGAACTTATATTAAATAATATACCCGTAATACTATTAACAATATACTTAGTATAAAATATAGAAAATGAATTATTATAAAAACTTAATATCAAAAATATAATATTAATTAATGCAAAACCTAACATTATAAATAATTCAATCTTACTAGATTTATTTAACTTTTCTATCTTTTTAGTTCTTTCTTTGATTTGTCTTTTTAATTCTTTTTTTTCTTCTATAGATAATTTTTTCTTTTCTTTATTTTTTTTCATATTATTCACCATTAGTAATATAAAGTTAAATAATATAAAATTCAATATTTATTAATAAACTTTACAATAAAAATAGTATTGAATTATTCAATACTATAAATTATTTAATGTTTTTTTAATAATTAAAATAATCTCTTTAATTCTAAATTATCATTATTAAATTTTTCAATGTCTTCATCTCTAAAGCTTAATATATTATTAAACACTTGCATCCCAAAATCATTTCCAATATTTCCTTTTTTAGTCTCTTCTTTTATTATACTTAATAATGTATCAAATGATAAATCATCAAGTTGTAATACTAAAGCTCTTACATAGTCTGATTCTAGCATTAATCTTCTTTGATTAGACTTATGTGTAAGAGTAGGTTTATTTAATTCTGATAATTTGATAGCATACTCTAAAATTTTAGGAATTGTTGCAACGGAATAAATCATTTTTTTGCTATAATCATCTTCATCTATATATATTTCACTTTCTTCACTTCTTACAAATGCATAACTATATTTAGCATCAATATACATTCTTCTGATTTCTTCAAAGTCTCTTGCTTCTTCGATATGTGAATCAATAATATCTAAAAATTGTTTATCCACTCTTGATTCTAAAGAACTATATGTATCATAAGTATCTAGTTCTTCCTCATTATCTTCACCATAACGCTCCGTAAGTAATTCATGCATACATTTCTTTTTACTTATTTCTAATAATTTAGTGGTGATTCTCATTGCAACTAAAACTTCATTAGGTAATTTATTTCCGAATATTACACTAATAGGCTCTAATATAGCTTTTTTATTTGATAAATCAAAATTATTACTTAATTCTCCTATCGCAATACCTGCGATAGTAGATGATAATTCTATTATCTCATCTTTTGTATTAACCCCTGAAAATAACTTTTCATATAACTTATCTTCTTCTTTTCTTAATCTCACTATTTGAAATAAAGCATTATTATATTCTAAATCACCTTTTCTATTTTCTAACTCTTTAGTTTTTAAAATATCATAATACATAATTAACTCATTTGCTTTATTTAATAGTAATAAATAATATTCTTTTTCTTTCATACAACAACCTCTTCCCCTTTTTTATTTAAATTAAATATTGTAAAGTATTGTATCAAAAAAAGTAGCAATTGTCACTACTTTTTTAATGTTATATAGTATTTTAATTAGATTTTTTTGATTTTTTCTCTTCAGTATCTTTATGCTCAGTCTTTGGTAATAATTCTTTTCTAGAAAGATTTAATTTACCTTTCTTATCATATCCAATTGCTTTAACAACAATTTCATCTCCTACTTGTAATATATCTCTTGGATGTTCAACTCTCTTATTATCAAGTTGAGACACATGGACAAGTCCTTCGCAACCAGGCCATAGTTCAACAAAAGCACCAAAATCTTCTATTTTAACAACTTTTACTGTATATACTTCACCAATTTCAACTTCTTTAACTATATTTTCAATCATTGATATTGCCTTATCAAGTACATCCTTATTCATATGATAACATACTACATTACCCTCATCATCAATATCAATTTTAACTGCATCTTTTGCATTAACACTAGTTACATTACTTGATTCTAATATAATCTTAGTAATAGTGTCTCCACCCTTACCAATTACATCTTTAATTTTTTCTGGTTCAATCTTCATTTTTCTAATTTTTGGTGCATATTCAGATAATTCATTTCTTACTGCTGGGATAGTATTTTCTATAACATCAAGAATTTTCATTCTAGCTTTCTTAGCTTTTTCTAATGCTTCTTTTAATACATCACGAGTAACACCTTTAATTTTAATATCCATTTGAAGTGCAGTTATACCTTTTCTTGTACCAGCAACTTTAAAATCCATATCTCCCATATGATCTTCAAGTCCTTGAATATCAGTTAAAATAGTATATTTATTACATGTTCCATCTTCAGTAATAAGCCCCATAGCAATACCCGCAACAGGTGCTTTAATTGGTACACCAGCAGCCATTAATGACATACATCCAGCACAAATACTTGCTTGACTAGATGACCCATTACTTTCAAGTACTTCTGATACTACACGAACTGTATATGGAAATTCCTCTTGACTTGGCATAACTTGTAATAAAGCGCGCTCTGCAAGTGCTCCATGACCAATCTCACGTCTTCCTGGACTTCCATATCTTCCAGTTTCACCAACACTAAATGCTGGAAAATTGTAGTGAAAAATAAACTTTTTTGACTCTTCTAATCCAAGACCATCTAATATTTGTTCTTCGTTTTGAGCACCCAATGTAGTAATAGCAAGTGCTTGAGTTTGACCTCTTGTAAACAATGCACTACCATGTGTTCTTGGAAGTATGTCAACATCAGCTGACAACTCTCTTATTTCATCCATACCACGACCATCTGGTCTAATATGTTCATTAGTAATTAATCTTCTAACTTCATTTCCTTCGATTTCATCAGCAACTTTCTTAACTAATTTTAAATCTTCTTCTAAAGTCTCTTCACCTTCATGTCTTTCTTTATATTTAGTTAAAGCACTCTCTTTTACTTCATCGATTCTAGCATATTTTTCTAATTTATCTTTAATTTGAATAGCCTCTACCATATCATCTTTAATATCAGCGATTACTTCATTTCTAAGTTCATCTCTAATATTAGCAAGAACTACTTCAATTTTTTCAAGACCTATCTCACTTATAATGTCTTCCTGAATAGCACATAATTCTTTAACTGCTTCATGACCAAACATTAATGCTTCTAACATTTCATCTTCACTAACTTCTTTAGAACCACTCTCAACCATATTAATTGCTTCTTTAGTACCAGCTACAGTTAGATTAATTGTACTTCTTTCCATCTCTTCACAAGTTGGATTAATTTTAAGTTCTCCATCAATCTTACCTACTATTACACCTGATACTGGACCATCAAAAGGTATTGCTGAAATTCCTAAACATAAAGATGTACCAAATAAAGCAGTCATTTCAGGAGTTTTATCTGGATCAACACTTAAAACAGTATTAACAACTTGTACTTCGTTTCTAAAATTTTCATCAAACATTGGTCTAATTGGTCTATCTATAACCCTTGCTGTTAATGTAGCCGCATCAGTTGGACGACCTTCTCTTTTAATAAACCCACCTGGAATTTTTCCAACAGAATAAAGTTTTTCTTGATATAAAATAGTTAATGGGAAAAAATCAGCAGTTGATACATTATTACTCATACAACAAGTTGATAATATAACTGTATCATCATATCTTACTAATACGGCCCCTCCAGCTTGTTTAGCAAGTTCTCCATGTTCGATAACTAATTTTCTACCTAGAAAATCATATTCAAATATTCTCTTCATCTTTTAACTCCTCTCAAAAATAAAAAGACACTTAAAAATAGTGCCTACTTTCTAATATTTAATTTTTTAATCAAATCACGATATCTTTGGATATCTTCTTTTTTAAGATACTCTAATAAACTTTTTCTCTTACCAACTAATTGAAGAAGTCCACGATTAGTATGATAATCATGCTTATGTTCTTTCATATGTTCAGTAAGTCCATTAATTCTTTCAGTTAAAAGAGCAACTTGTACCTCAACGCTTCCTGTATCACCTTTGCTTCTTGCAAATTCAGATACAATAGCATTTTTCTTTTCTTTACTTAAAGCCATTTTAATATCCTCCTTATTTTTAAATCCGTTTATTCTGAGTAAAGAAGATGAGGACTCATCTAAACCCGGAAAAAACTTCTAATTAATAATACAACAAAATACTATAAAAATCAACTATTTTTTTGAAGTTTACAGCTTAAAAAATAACTAGCGAATATTTCGCTAGTTATTAATATTAGTTATCTCTATTATATCCTTTTGTTTAACATAAGATATTTTTAACTCATCACCTTTACTTACAAATGGTAGATAATCACTTACTTTGATAGATACTTTATATTTTTGTTTTTCTGTATCAGTTATATAGTAGTATGTCATAGAATCTATAGTTGCTGAATTTATTTTATCTATAACTATAGTTTTTTCTATTAATGTACTACCACTATTTTTTAAATCTACACTTGAAAGATAATTTCTAGCTGCCTCTTCTACTCCTAATGATGCATCTGTTACAACTACTTTTTGATAATCTTCTACATCAACAAAAGCATACATTTTAACTAAACCTGCTTTATCTTTTAAACTAATTAGATATGTAGGTCTATCATTTAAGTTAATCAATAATGGGAATGTAGAATTATAATTCATTTGTTGAACTTGACCTTTAGCAGAATCCATAGCTGAATATTCTTCTGCTCCTGGAACATTATAAAATTTAGTTTCTTTAGTTCTTAAATTAGTAATTATAAATCCTATATTTGATTCATCTGAATTAATAGATGTAATACCAGTATACAAATATACATCATCATCTTGAATCATATAATTATATCCATCAGTAGTTGTTACTACTCCTTTTTGACCAAATAATGAATTTAAGAAACCATTTTTATACATTCCCCAATCATTAACTTGTTCAATAACTAAATTAGCACTATAAACTTGATCTACCCATTTTGGTACTTCATTTGTATCATAATAAGTACTCTTTGCAGTAATTGGATCAAATATTATAATACCATCTACTTCTTTAAGTAATCCAACCGCACTATATCTAATAGTTGGAACTATCCAATAAGGATTTCCTTCATTATCTATCTCAAATGATACATTTCCAAATACTTTTGTTGGATATAAAAATCTAAGTTTTCTATATAAGTTCTCATTAAACAATGAACTAGGCATATATTTCATACCTTTATCTAATTTAATAAGTTCACTCTTACCAGTAACAGAATTTACTTTAATATATCCTTTTACTCCATCTTTTCTATTTGTTAACCACTTTATTCCATTCGCATATTCTAGTGGTGTTACTCTAATAATTTCGTTATTATAATTTATTTGTGTATATAATGATGATACTTCAAATTGACTTACTAACTCACTCATCTGTCCCATCACTCTATCTCCTAATTTAGTGCTAGAATCTTTATCAAGTAAAGGAATCATATCAAAATTAACTTCATTAATCTCACTTGTAAAATCATTTGATTCATCAATCTCTATTCTATTTGAATATTTTTTACTCATAAAAAGTGGTGAAAATATTATATTAACTAAACATATTAATACAAATACACCTGCAATTACAAAATAAATTAAATTATCCTTATAAAATTTATTTTTATTATATCCTTCTTTAAATATTCTCTTAACATTAGTTTTTATATTAATTATACCTGTTACTTTGAAAACCAAAATTACAAATACCAAATATACATAAAAACCAAAATATTGGAAATTTATTGGAGGTAGTGTTATATAAAATACTAAAAACGCAACCACCAAAGTTACTAAAATTCTTAAAACTATATTATTTTTCATATCTCTCCTTATAACTTATTATTTTTTATAATTATATTAATTGTGCATATAATCACATCCTTATTGAAATTATATCATATAATTAATAATAATTTTAGTATTTTTTAATAAATTTTGTATTATATATTAATATTATAGTTTGAATTATAGTTATAATTGATGCATATAAAAATAATATTCTAAGAGATATATTTAAAAATAATCCTGCTAAATAAGCTCCAACACCTTCGCCTAAACATTCTATAAAATATCTTATGTTTTCAAATAAAAACTTATCTTTATTACTATTTTCTCTTATAAATACACCAGTTACTTTATTATCTAATATTTTAGATGTTATATATGATATACATATACATAATATAAAAGAAAGAGAATTATTAAATGAGAAAGCTAATAAATAAAATACTGCTCTTATACCAAATTTTAATAAGATACTTTTTTTAACACTTAATTTATCACTTAGCCTATTAAAAAATATACATGCTAAGTTTCCAATCATATTACTAGTAATAATAAATATTGATGCTAATGATAATGAAAAATTTAATTTATTAGTAAGTATTATCATTATGAAATCAAATACTAAGCCATAAGAGACTCTAACAAAAAAACATGAAAATAAATATATTTTATTACTCTTAAGCGAAAATATATTTTTAATAGATATTTGTAGTGTATTATTATCTTTTCTTCTTAATATATTTTTATCATTATAATAAACAAAAAAAATTATTGATAAAAGTGAGGATATTAAAGATATGATAAGAAAAGAATCATAATCAATGATATAGCTACCAACACTAAAACCAAATAAAATACCACACATAATTATACCAATATCATTAGATAAATATTCTATCGTAGTCTTTTTTCTATATCCCTCATCACTATCATCAATAAATGATAATAGTGGATATGATGATAACATATATATAAGTTCACATATAATAGATAATAATACACATACAATAAGAGTATATAAATTATTTGTGTATCTAAGAATTAATAATGAAATAACTCTAATGAGTATAATCTCGATTATCAAATTTTTAATCTTTATTTTAGATGAAACTAAACTTATAATAATTGAAACAATCGCACTACATATAAATGATATTGATAATATTAAACTTATATTATCTAAACTAACATTTCTACTTTCTAACCATAAACTTCTATAATTTGTCCATATACCAATCGAAAAAGACATTAATGCATAAGTAATCATTAATATATTTTCATTATAAAATTTATTGTTATTTTTAATAATCATATTATTAGTATGAATAAATTACATAATTTTATTTAAAATAAAAAAACTATTTATATAACCTTTATAAAATAGTCTTATTTACCATAAAAATCTACTTAATAGTTCTAATTATGCTATAATTCTTAAAATCAAGATTATTTATAATATTTTTTGCTACTGAATATTTCATATTTTTAATCATTGAATATTCATTAAAATCAACTTTATTTTCTAACATAACAGATGAACTTATATTATACTCAACATCTTCTATATTATCAAAATCTAATATATATGATTTTAAGAATAATTTTTTCTTTCTTTCAAAACTTATTTCATCTATAGATATATTTAATATATCTTCTTTTATTCTATTAATAAATATATTAGCATCTTTAGTTAAAGCACTTACCCCTATTATTACATAATCATCAATAATATTAACATTACTTCCCATATTAATAATTATTTCTTCATTTTTATATTGTTCATATAATTTACTAGTGGCTGAGAAATTATTTGATAAAATTATATTTATATAATATCTAAGCAAATTATCATTTTTGATATTAAATCTTCTTTTATCAATTTTAAAAGCATATTTTACCCTATCATTTCTCATATCTTTTTTTATTTCTTCATAATTTATACGTACTGTTTCTTTATCTTTTCTCTTTATTCTTTTAGGTAATTGTTTTTTATTTGATTTAATATCTTTCATATATTCTTTAATGTCTTCAAGTATTATATCTTTATCAAAATTACCCGTCACTACTATAAATGTATTATTAGTTCCATAATAATCTTTATATATTCTATTTAAACTTTTAGCAGTGATTTTCTCTATGTCTTCTCTTTCACCTACCACTGTTTTTTTGATATAAGAATTGTGAAACAAATTTGATAATATTTTAGTAGACATATAACTATCAATTTGATCTTTGTACATATCTATTTCTTCGCCAATTATTCCTTTTTCTTCATTAACACATTTTTCATTTATATCTATATTATAAAATATATCAAGTAGTAATTTTAAATTTTCTCTTAAGTTTATACTTCCAAATATATTATAATTTGTTCCATAATAACTTGTCCACGCATTAGCAAGACTACCAAGCTCATTAATTCTTTTTGATATTTCTGGGTTTTCTGATAATGCCATAACTTTATGTTCTAAAAAATGAGCACTTCCAGGAATAATATCATATACCTTATTATTTATTTTATACTTATTTATTCTTGCTCCATATTTTACAGAAATCGATAAATAAAAATTCTTAGTTTTATCAGTGGGATATAAATATACTTCTACACCATTTTCAAGTTTTTCATAATAAACATCTTCCCTTACCTTTTCAAATGTTTTTTTAATCATTATTCATATCCCCTTTCATCAAGTATATAGTACTTAAATTTATTTTGTCATTTAAATTAATTACTTCATCAATAGTGACTTTATTAATATTATCTCTATATGTCTCAACATCTTCACTCTCCATAAATTGATCATAATAATATTTATTTATTTGAGATGCCATATCATCATAATAACTATTTAAATAAGTATTAATTGTTTTTTTAGCCGGTTCAAATAATCTTTCTAAAGTATTCTTATCTCTCATTAAATTAACGCATTCTTTAATAAGCTCAACTGCTTTTTCATAATTATCTTTATTTATTCCAGCATAAATAGTTAGTGAAGGATTATATTTAGAATAAAACGAGCCAATTGAATAACAAAGTGAATTATTCTCTCTTACTATATTGAAAAGTACACTATCATTCATTGTACCAAGTATTGTATTATATACTTTAAGTACATGTGACATCTCATGATAATTTAATTCATTTAATCTATAACCAATATAGAGTTTTGATTGATTAAATGGTAATGGTTCAACAATTTCTTTTATATTATTTTTATACTTATGATTAACCACTAAATTTAGTAACTCATTTGAACCATTTAAATTTTTAAACTTATTATTTATTTTATCAATAATACCATCTTCTACATCACCATATACAATTAAATCTATTCTATATTCACCACTATTTAATTTTTTATAAAACTCATATAAATCAGTTGGATTTATTTTTTCTACATCTTCTAATTTAGCAATAGTACTATATTCACCAGGTGTTCCTTCATACATATGTTTTGCATAATTAATACTAGCATATAAATTAGGATTATCTTTAATTGAATTTATTCCACTAATTACATCATTTTTAATAATATTAAAATAGTCTTCCTTAAAACCATTATTTTCTATATTGGGATTAAATATTATTTCGTATAAGAAATCTAAAGATTCATCCATATATTTATTATCTGTATATTTTGGATTTAAAAAATCAAGAGATATTACAAATTCTTGTATATTTCCAGTTAAACAATAAGATATTTCAACTTTAGATCCATATAAATCTTCGCCTTTACTAGCCATTTTATTTTTAGTATTATATTTTTTAGATGAATAAACTAAATTTCTTGATAATAAATTTCCATACGCTATATCATCTTTATTAAACTTTTTACTATAAAACAATACTACACTTACCGACTTAAAACGATTAGTATTTATTAAATGGAAAGTATAGTTATCATATTCTATTTTCTTGTATTCCATATTTCACATCCTTATCTCTAATAGAAAATAATAAAGAAGATAAAAATCACCTTCTTTATTATTATTAACACTTTTTACATTTTTATAATTGATTCTAGCGCAAGTAAAATCATTTCATCAAGTTTAGTTTCGCGAGCGGACGAATCAATAAGTTCATGTGTTACAAAACTATCACTAATCGTGATTAATGCCGTTGCTTTTTTCATAGCTTTTTTAGCGTTATAAAATAATGCATATGCTTCCATTTCAACTGCTTTACATCCCATTTCTACAAATTTAGAGAAGTCTTTATTATTTGAATAAAATGCTTCAGTAGTATGAAGTCTACCTTGTTTTACTTCTATACCTTTAATAGCTGCAGTATCTAAAATTTTAGCATTTAAATCATAAGAAGAATTTATTACATCTAAATTTTCATTACCTGCTTCTTCATCAAAAGAAGTTCTAGAGTAAGCTGAATCAGCAAGTAATACATCATATATTTTTAACTCTTCCACATAAGCACCTGCTGTTCCTATTCTAATTATATTTTCTACATCATAATTATTAAATAATTCATAACTATATATGCCCATACTGCCTATTCCCATACCACTTGAGAATATTGTAACTGGAACATTTTTATATTTACCAGTAAATGCAAGTTCTCCCCTTACTTGATTAACTAATTTTACATCAGTTAAATACTTTTCTGCTATATATTTTGCCCTATTTGGGTCTCCTGGCATAAGCACTCTTGGTGCTATGTCCTCTTTATTTGCTTCAATATGTACTGTCGCCATTATTCCATCTCCTCACTATTTTCTTCTAATTTAACAAGAACATCTCTTGGCTTAGAACCTTTTGCTGGTCCAACAATTCCACGTTCTTCAAACATATCCATTATACGAGCTGCTCTATTATACCCAATACTATACTTTCTTTGAATAAGAGACGCACTAATTTGTCCCATACGAATTGCATAATTTAGTACCTCTTCATATAGTACATCTTTTTGATCTGACTTATCAGCCCCTCCATTACTGCTTGAACTACCACTAGAAGATGCGTCCAAATTACTAAACTTTTCACTATATTTTGGAGCTGATGAACCATTTTTAATAAAATCTACAACTCTTTTTATTTCATCATCACTTACGAAACTTCCTTGAACTCTTGTAGGTGTATTTTCATCTTGAGGTTTATATAACATATCTCCTTTACCAAGCAATTTTTCTGCACCAACCATATCAAGTATAGTTCTACTATCTATTGATGATGATACTGCAAATGATATACGAGTTGGTATGTTTGCTTTAATAACACCTGTAATTACATTAGTACTAGGTCTTTGAGTCGCTACTATTAAATGTATACCTGCGGCTCTTGCAAGTTGAGTTATTCTCATAATACTCTCTTCAACATCCTTAGCAGCAACCAACATTAAATCAGCAAGCTCATCTATTATTACTAATATATATGGCATTTTCTTAAGACCACAATCTGGATCTTTTTTAAGTTTTTTTTCAATATAATCATTATAACCAGTTATATTTTTAGTACCACTATTTTTAAATGTCTCATACCTATCATCCATCTCAACAACTATTTTTTGTAGGGCAGCACTAGCTTTTTTTGGATCAGTTACAACTGGTATTAATAAATGAGGCATATTATCATAAACACTAAATTCTACTTTTTTAGGATCAACAAGTACCATCTTAACTTCATCAGGAGTAGTTCTCATTATTACTGACATTATTATATTATTAATACAAACACTCTTACCACTACCAGTAGAACCAGCTACTAGCATATGTGGAGTTTTATCAATTTCAACGCACTTAACTCTACCCATTATATCTCTACCAAGAGGAGCAGCTAATTTAGAATCTTTATATTTTTGATTTCTTTCTAAATCTTCCATTATTTCTCTCATTGATACAGGAATTATATTTTGATTAGGTATTTCAATACCAACAGTATTCTTACCTGGTATTGGTGCTTCTATTCTAACTTCTTTTGCTGCTAATGCAAGAGCCATTTCACGAGAAATACTAAGAACTTTATTTACTTTAGTTCCCCTATCAATTGCCATTTCATATTGAGTAACCGCAGGACCAACATGAACTTCAATTACTTTAGCATGCATATTAAAATCTTCAAAAACTCTTTCTAGTATTTTAGTGTTATTTGCTATATATTCAGTAGTATTACTCTTATTATTTTTATTCTTATTAGGATTTAATAATTGAATAGATGGTTTAATATAAACATCTTTACCATCCTCTTTAATAGGAATTTCTGTTTTTTCGTTTACTTCTTCTTGTTTATGAGGCTCTAAATCTTCTACACTCGTAATAACAACTCGTTTATCTTTAACTTCATCATCTTCACTATCTTCTTCCTCTTCTTCAACTTCATCTTCATCATCAGATTTAAAGAATAATTTCTTAAAGAATCTTACTATACCTTTAACAATATCAGCAATTGTTATATCAAATATCATTATTAATCCAAATATACTTATTATTACTATTACTATAGTTGCTCCCTCTACTGCAAATAATGATACAAGCGCCCAAGAGAAAAGTGCACCAATTATACCACCACCAGTATTTCTAATTTGACTAACATTATCGAAAGCAACCTCTATATTATTGATTGTTGCACTAAATATTTCTGCTGTTGGTAAATTATTATTTGTTATATATTTAATATGTGAAAATAATAATATTGCTATTATTATTGAGTATATTCCTATTAATCTTGCTGTAAAATATTTAGGATTTCCTCTTGCAATAATCATATATACTCCTATTCCAAGTGCAAAAACTAAGAATAAGAAAAACCATGATCCAAACATAAATATTGCAAATTTTTTAACTAAACCACCCACTATACCAAAAGCACCAAGACCTGTTATTGAAAGCAATATCATAACTAAGCCAATAACTTCATTAGTATATGCAAACCCTTCTTTTTCTTCACTCTGTTTTTTCTTCTTTGCCACTTTCTCACCTAACTTTCCATCTTGTTTAGAAGTTTCTTATGAATACCAGGTTCTACAATATTAAGAGCATTAATAACTATTGTTAAAGATTCTTGATAGTTTCCACTATAAAAAGCTTTTTTACTAGCTATTAAACCCTCTTCTACTTCTTTGTTGCTAGATCTATATCTATTACCATAAACAATAGCCATTTCAGCCATCGCTGCTGTTTTAGTTGTAGTACTTGCCGTTTGATATAATTTTAATGCTAAATCCCTTGCTGTATCAACCCTTAGATTAAGAGTTTTGATAGAAATAGGTTTTTTAGATATCTCTATATTAATATTTTTAACTGCTTCATAGGCTTCTTTTAATTCTACATAAAAAGTATCTGGTATTATCGGTAAATCATAATCTTTAATTTTATATTTAGAATTATTAATTATATTTTTAATTTCATATAATTGATCTCTTGCTCTTGCTTCATCTTCTTTTAAACTTCCTAAATTTTTAAGTGTATTTTCTAACTTATCTTCTACTTTAGATAGTTTAACCGCAACCATTTCACATTCGCTACTAAGTTTTGAAAAAGGCATAACTTTAGATAATGTTCTATCATTTATTAATTTAAAACTATCTTTTACCTCAGTTAATTCACTGTTAATTTCATCAATAATTACAATTTCATCATCATCCAAATCATATGTATCCTTCAAATTATCAATTTCAGAATATAGATTTCTAACTATAGAACTAACTTTAGATATTCTCTCACCAATATTAATAATTCCTCTTTCATAATCTCTTTTGCCTCTTTTTTCAGCTTCAAAATCACTATATAACCCTTCGTAATAATCAAGTAATGTTTTTAGTTCAAATATGGAATCTTGAAGATTTAAAACATTTAATCTATCCATTATTTCACCAATTTTTTTATTTGTTTCCTCTATGTTATAATCAATATTCAAATATTCAATATTATATCCATCTCTAGTTAATTTAGCACTCATATTTTTAATATCATTCATTTTCTTAGGTAATATCATAGTTGCCATAAGTACTATTGTAGGTGCTTCATCAATAACTATACTAATATTATTAATCATATCATCAAGAACTTTAACTATTTTACCAAGCTCAGATAATTCTTTATTCATTATTGCTACTTCAAAAGCACTAAATAACTTATCAATGTTCTCAAATTGTAATTCTATTCTACTAGATACATCATGATAATCATTTTTATTTTTGTTATATTTAAATACCACTTCTCTATATATACTTTTAAGTTTAGTAATAGCATCCCTATTTCTCTCTTCACTCTCTGTTAGTTCTTTTATTTCATTTAATAATTTAATAGATTTTGTCTTAACATGATATAAATCTTTCTCAACTAACGCAAGAGACTTATATGCTTCATTATATTCTTTATTCATACAAGTTGTTTCAACATCAACTAAAGCATCCGTTAATCTTGGTATATCATCTTTTTCTATTTTTTCAAATCTATTTTTCCAACTTTCAACATCCCTTTCCATCTTTTTATTATTTACAAGTTTACCTGCTTTAGAAAGTTCAGTTATTAAGGATGCTGATATTATAAGATTCTTTTCAGTAGTTAATTTATCTATTGTGCTAAGTATATTTTTTTTCTTTTTTAATTTAATAATTATGGTTAAAATATATAAAAGAAATATTAGAAATAAAAACACTATAGTAATAATTGCTGTTATTTTATCCATAATATCTATCCTCCTAGTACATTTTAACATATTTATATTTTTTTTTATAGTATTTTTTACTAAAAGGCAAATGATTTTTATAATAAAAATAAGATAATAATAATTATTCTATAATTTATATAGTTAATATTCATTATTATTAAATAATAAAATGATAATAATGAAATTACAACTTTTTAAAAAATTTTTATGTTAAGTATTGTCAAAATAAACTAAATATGGTATTATCAATGTACTTGATTGGTTTATGGCGATGTAGCTCAGTTGGCTAGAGCATCTGGTTCATACCCAGGAGGTCGTGGGTTCGAATCCCTCCGTCGCTACCAAAAAGAATTCTACTCGAACTATTATAGTTCGAGTTTTATAATACAAAAATTTATGATAAAATATATTGGTAGAAATCAAATTTTTTGTCAATTTGGAAACACACTTGCATATTAATAGTATCAATATGCAGTATTACATAGAGAATACGAAAGAAGTTGATTTTATGGCAATAGATTCTCATATGCACATTAATCGCATGGTTTTAAAAAATACAAAAAAATATATTGATGAGATAAATAGTAATCATAATATCGATAGTGTAATAAATGTTGGGCTTGATATTGATACTTCAAATGAGTCACTTATGATTTCGAACATAAATTCAAAATTTTATTCTACTGTTGGAATACATCCATTATATACTGAATTACAAGATATAG
>JBJEED010000031.1:0-53021 GCA_051872765.1 Bacilli bacterium
ACTTAATCTAACTCTAGCAATTTTTCTTAAAGCTGAGTTTGGTTTTTTAGGAGTCTTTGTAGACACACGAGTACAAACACCTCTTTTTTGTGGTGAACAATTATTAGTTTTTAACTTATCTTTAGAATTGTAACCAATATTTAATACTGGGCTTTTACTTTTCTTAGTTTTATCTTTTCTTCCGTTTCTAACTAATTGATTAATTGTAGCCATTTAATTTTTCTCCTTCCTGATACACATTTCCAGGCGTATCATAATTCTTATTTTATAAGGTTTTCTAGTACAAGAAAACCCAAAAATCTATTAAATTTTATCACTAAATATGGTATATGTCAACCAAAAATTTTAATTTTTCATTAAAGTTTATACTCTACTTTATAATTCTCTTTCTCCCTTATTCTTAAATTGAATTATTATTGGTGTACCACTAAAATCAATATTCTGTCTTATTTTATTTTCTAAATATCTATAATAACTAAAATGCACTAATCCTTTAGAATTAACTTCAATATCAAATCTTGGTGGTTTAGTACCAGATTGATGAGTAAAATACACTTTTAGTTTCTTCCCTTTGTAAGATGCTGGTGGTGTTTCAATAAATGCATCTCTTACTATGTCATTTATTATACTTGTTTTAACTTCCTTTATTGAGTTATTATAAGATGCTAATACTTCTGGCATTAAAGTATGTATTCTTTTTTTAGTTTGTGCACTTAAAAATACTACTTTAGCAAAATCCATGAATTGGAAATTATATTTTATAGATGCTTTCCATTCTTTCATCTTATCATCTTTTTCATCTATTGTATCCCATTTATTAACAACTATTACCACTGGTTTACCAGCTTCAAGAGCATAGCCTGCTATGTGCTTATCATGCTCTACTATACCTGTGATTGCATCAAGTACAAGTAAACAAACATCGCTTCTATCTATAGCCTTCATACTTCTAAGTAAGCTATATTTTTCAACAGCTTCAAATATTTTTCCCTTCTTACGAAGTCCAGCAGTATCAATCAAAGTGTACTCTTCTTTATTATAGGTAAACTTAGTATCAATCGCATCCCTTGTAGTACCAGCAACATTACTAACTATTACTCTTTGTTCATTTAATAAGGCATTAACAAGACTACTTTTACCTACATTAGGTCTTCCTATAACAGATATTTTTATATTGTTATCATCCTCTTCATAACCTTCTTCATAATTATCAGTTGCACACTTTAATAATTCATTTACTCCTCTACCATGCTCAGCAGATATTGGTATATAATTATCAAAACCAAGAGAATAAAATTCATAAATATTCTCTTCACCCTGCTTACTATCTACTTTATTAATTGCAACGATAACTTTTTTATTTTGCTTTTTTAACATATCTCTAATTAATTCATCAGAAGTAGTTATCCCATCTTTAGCATCTACAACAAATATAATAGTATCAGCCTCTTCTATACCAATTTCAACTTGCATTTTAATTTCTTCATTAAAGTCACCATCACTTAAATCAATCCCACCTGTATCTATTAAATAAAATGGTTTATCATTAAACATTGCTTTACTATAAATTCTATCTCTAGTTACTCCGGGCGCATCTTCAATAATAGCTATTTTTTTACCAACTATTCTATTAAACAAAGTACTCTTTCCAGTATTAGGTCTTCCAACTAAACATATTGTTTGTTTTGCCATCACGCTTCACCTCGCGTTAATTATACTAAAAAAACATATATTTTTCTAGTACTTACTAAATTTTAATATTTCAATTATCTTGATGTTAATAAATAATATTTTACTATATCATTATTCGTGTTTTGATACATTTAGTATTATTCCTATGCTTGCCATACTAATAAGTAAACTACTACCACCATAACTTAAGAAAGGTAATGTAACCCCTGTTACCGGTACAAGACCAACTACCACACTTAAATTTAATAATGTTTGAAATAGTAATAAGAATACTAAACCAAATATTAAGTATTTTCCAAATAAATCTTTTTGATTAATTGCACATTTTATAATATTTGCATAAAGTAAAATAAATAATATTATAACCATACTTGCTCCAATAAATCCAAATTCTTCTGTAATAATAGAAAATATAAAATCTGTTTGTGGTTCTGGTAAATAAAAATGTTTTTGTCTTGAATTTAAAAAACCAAATCCTAATAATCCACCAGGACCAATTGCATATAAACTTTGTATGATTTGAAATCCACTTCCAAGTGGATCACTCCATGGATTAATAAATGATGTAATTCTTGCAAGTCTATACGGAGCGATTAAAATAAGAACAATTATTCCACAGATTCCTAGTATACCTAGTTTAATAAATATAGAACAATTAACTCCTGATATAAATATAAGACCAATTAAAGAACATACAATGACCATTCCCGTACCAAAATCAGGTTCAAGCAATATTAATCCAAAGAAAGAAATTATTATTAAAAGTATTGGTAACATAAATTTATTAGTATCTCTTTTTATTTTATCGTTATTTGATAAATATTTTGATGTAAAAATAATAAGAGATAATTTAGATAATTCACTTGGCTGAAAACCAAGTCCAAATAAACCAAACCAACTTCTACTACCATTTCTAATACTGCCTATTCCTGGTATTAAAACAAGAATAAGAAGTATTGCACTAATTAGTAAAAATAAATTAGAATATTTTTTATATATATTATAATCTATCTTAGAAAATACATACATAATAAAAATACCCATACAAAAGAAAATTCCCTGTAATATAACATATCTATATGGATTATTATACTTGTATTGTGCATATATATAACTACTTGAGTATATCATTACTAATCCAATTATAGAAAGTAATAATGTATATATTATTATTCTTTTCCTCATAATAAATATTATTTTTATATAAAGAAAAAAAGAACACTTATGTTCTTCTTACATCCATACTCCATAATATATAGCAACCATGCCAAGTAAAAATCCTACTATTAAAAATGCTTTCACAATATCATTTTCTTCATATCCTAGTTTTTCAAAATGATGATGTATAGGTGCCATTAAGAAAACTTTTTTCTTAAACTTTATTATTGAAATTAATTGTATAATTGATGATAAAGCCTCTATTACAAATACACCACCAATCACAGCAAGTGATAGTTCATGTTTTGTAAGTATTGCAATAGCCGCAAGAGTAGCTCCTAAACAAAGTGATCCAGTATCCCCCATGAATACTTTAGCAGGATGAGTATTATAAACTAAAAATCCCATTATACTACCAACTAATATAAAGCAGAATATTGCTATTTCTTGATATCCTTCTACCCACGTAGTACCCCAAGTGATAATACCAAAACTTAAAAAGGCAATTAGAGAAAGACCACCTGCTAGACCATCTAAACCATCAGTTAGATTAACTGCATTTGATGAACCTACTAGTAAAAATAATATAAATAAACCATATAACCATTTTAAATCAACGCTAATGTTTAAGGAAGATATTGTAACATTTGCATCTCCTCCACCTTGCATATATATATAGAAAAATACAAGAGATATTAACACTTGAACTAATAACTTTTGTGGTATCGAAAGACCATCATTATTTTTATATACCACTTTTAATAAGTCATCTACAAAACCAAGTAATGCATAAGATATAAATACAAATATTATTATTAATAAACTATGGGTTATTTCAAGACTTCCTCTTAAATATAATAATAGCATAGTAAATAATGTTGGTATTATAAATATAAGACCTCCTATTGTTGGTGTTCCTGCTTTACTTGAATGTCTAAATGCAGTAAATATACTTATACTTTGTCCACATTTTAACTTTCTTAGTATTGGTATTAAAAAATATCCAAATACTACTGATACAAAAAAACCAAGCATTAATCCTAATATACTCTTTGCTAAAATCAACATATTTTATCACGCCCTTTATATAATTATACTTTATTATTTTAAATACTATATATTTTTTTTATTAAAATTATGTAAAGTTTTACTATAATGTTAGAAAAAACATCTCAATAACTTTATTTTTATCATAACCCTTTATTTTAATATCACTATCCATTTCACTTAATTTAAGTAATTTATCTAATATCTCATCTTTTTTATATAAGTTTATATAAGGTATTATTTTCTTTATTGTATAAGGATTTACATCTAATATATTAGAAATTGCCCCTTCATTAACCGTACCATATAAACTCTTAACTTGAAATAATAATCTAAATTGTTTTGCAATATTATCTATTATTATAGTTGCATCAACATTAGAATCAACTAATATTTTATATGAATTAATACAATTTCCTACTTCTTTTTTTAATACATATTCTGATAATGCAAATAATTCCTTTTCATTACTTTTACTAACCACATTATCTATGTCATCATCACTAATACTATTATCTCCAATTTTATAAAGTAATAATTTTTTAGTTTCTGAAATTGCAATATCAGTATTATATTCACATAAATCTAATATTTTTTTCACTTGATTAAAAGATATTTTTATATTTTCTTTTTCAAACATATCAGTAATATATTTGCTTAAGTCTTTATAATCAAGCTTACCACAATTAATTACTTTTCCCTTTTGTTTTATTAATTTAGTTAAATTTTTTCTTTCATCTAGCTTTTCATCTAGACATTTTAAAACTATTATATTTTCGTTATTACTATCTATAAACTTTTTAAGGTTCTCCTCATCACTCTCTTTAATTTTTTTAAAAGAAAAATCTTCTAAAATTATTAGTTTTCTGCCACCAAATATATTAGGATAATACGCTTCTATTATGGCGTCCATTAAATCATTATCAGTATAATTATATTTAATTGTACTAGTTATATTAAACTCTTTTACTAACTGATCTAATTTTTCTTTTATTATATTTATTTCTTTACCTAAAAAAACATATATCATTTTATTTATCCTTTATTACAATACTTCTAATGCTACTATCAATAATAAATTCATCTATATTATCGATTTGTTTTTTATTAATAAAAACATTTTTATTTTTTATGCTTATTTTTAAAACTTTTAATAACTCATATAAGGACGTATATAGTTTTACTTTAACTATTATTGGTTTTTCATTATTTATAGTTATAATGGTATTATCATACATATAGTCTTGATGAATAGCTTTATGTATTGCAAGAATCTCTTCAACTGTATAGTGTACACACAAATCACTTTTTATTTTTTTATTTGATTTAACAATACAAATATTAAAAAAAGCATTTATATATTTTTCATAAGCATGACGAGAATATAAATCATCATCATCAATATGAATATAACAATTTTTCATATTAAATATTTGCATAAACTCATCTATGGCTTCTAATATTTCCTCATAAAACTCATAATTTATAACCATATCTTTTAAATCATATTTTTTATCATAAAAACTATCAACAACTAATATTGTCTTACTATTAATTTTTTTATTCAAACCATATTTAGTTAATAATTCAATAATTTGAGTTTTCTTCATCTTATTAATATTTAAAGTTGGATTTAATTTTTCTCTTTTATCCATAAAGTCATTTTCTATTAATAAACAATTTTTTATACCATCGTTAAATATCATTTGTTTAATTCCCATAATTTTACCACTAACTGGACTAAATATATTTTTATTGTCTTCTTTTATACCTAAATATGTATTAAAGTAAACAAGACCATTTTTTGGTAAATTTAGATTTTCTTTTTTATCAAAAGGAATATAAATAAATTCAGGTGATAAATAAGTTATATATTCTTGTACTTTTTTTTCCATATGTGCCTCTCTTAAATAATTATATATTAAAATTATATTTTTTTAAAGTAAAATGAAATATATTATGTTATAATTAATATATAATAGTGAGGTGGTTAATAGTGATTAAAGAAGAGAATAAAGAACTATTATTTAAAACTATTCTTGCATGTCTACTTTTATTAGCTGTTTTAATATTAGGAATATATTTTATTTTTTCTATTAAGAATAAAAATAAAGATATAAATAAAATAAATCCCTCTTCAGAACCACAAATAAAAGAAGATTATAACTATGTTACACTGAATAACTATAAAGTATATGATAATAAAGTATCTATAAATGAAAATAATGAAATAGTTTTATATAGTGATGATGAAAATATTTCTCATTATGTTATTGGTAAATATGGGTCAATATTTAGTTCAATGTTTCCAGTATATATTATAAATGAAAGAGCTAAATATAAAGATTATGAAGTAATTCATAACGATGAGTATTACTATTATGTTGATACTAAAAACAATATAATATCTGAACATTATGATAATATATTTCCAATTAAAAGGTATAATGAGTATACTCATTTAATATTAGAAAATGATAAACAGTTTTATATTCTAACTTTAGATAATGATGAAATAAAAGAATTAGATAGTAATATTACTAATATTACATATGTTAATGAATTTGATAATGATTATATTAATAATAATTATTTAATTGTTTCAAATCAAGAGAATAAATATGGATTAATAGATTATCATGGTAACATAATTATAAATTTTAAATATGATTATTTGAAAACTTATATTACTGAAAATAAATTTATAGCTAAAATTGATAATAAATATGGAATTATAAATGATAAACAAGAAATAATTGTTGATTTTGACAATGATAATATTATTTTTTATAAAGATTTAAATAATTATTCTATCTTTATAAAGAATAAAAAAATTGGAATTTATTATGAAGATAAATTGATAATTAATTATAAATTAGACTATTCTTTTACTAATGATAATGCTTTAAAATACATTGTTAATAATGATACTTTATATTTAAATTTATTTTCTAATAATTACGATGAAATATATAATTACATAATTGATAAAAACGGAATACAAACTACAAGTAAAAAAGATTATGAACCACTATATAATCAAAATAATGAACTTAAATTTTTCTATACTATAGATGAAGTAAATAATGAAAGTAAAATTACATATTATGATTTAGATTATAATAATTTATATACAATTGAAGTTCCATATAAAAATACTTATAATAATTTTGTAATGATAGAATTAATCAAAGATAATATTTCTTCAATTAAATATACATCAACAAATAATAATATTTATTATATAGATTTGTTTAACTCAAAACAAATAAAAGAAATAGATGCTTTACATGAATATTTTAATAATGGATATTCATTTACTTTAAACGATAATAGAGAATTAAAAATATATAAAAATAAAGAATTAATAGGTACTTTTAATGATATTGATAAATATCTTGGAGATTATTATTTCTTAAGTATAAACTATAACGAAGATGAAGATATTTACAATAGTATTATTTATAATATAGAATTTAAAAAATAAAATTAGAGATGACCTCTAATTTTTTTATTCTATTTTAAATTTACTATAGTCTTTCTTTTCTTCTCTACTGGAATACTTGATATATAATTCATATAAGTATTTTTTATTTAATATAATTTCTCCTTTATTTTTAAATTCTAAAAATACTTCTTCTAAGTAATCTAATAAATGTGGATTTAAATTATAATATTTTTTATTATCCATAAAGTATTCATATACTTTACCATCATTATAATTTTTCTTATTATATGTTTTTGAAGCTGCGATTCGATCACATATCATCTCAAGCATATATTTAAATGGTATTATTGGCATTTTAACTGGAGCACAATAATCATACCAATATTCAAAATGATGTTTATTTCTACCAAAATGATGTAACCAAGCAGGACTATAACCTATATCTCTTTTACATGCTGCAAGGGGACTATATTTTCCATTTGATTTTTTATAATACTTAACTGATTCTTTTATTTCTTCGTAGGAAAATTTTGATAAATCATGCATTATTCCCCTAAATGGTATACCAACTTTAACACATAATTTAAATACTTCCCATTTATGTTTATTTACTGTAGCTAAATGTTTAAAAAAATATTTCATAATTCCTCCACATACAAAATATCAATATTTCTATTGATATTTTTGCATTTGTTTCATTAATTGATTAACTTGTTTTTGACTTGGGTTTCTACCCATTCCTCTCATTAAAGTCTTAATCATTTCCTCACTTACAGGTGGATTATCTTTTAATTGTTTTTGAAATAGTTTTTTTGCTATTAAAAATCCTACAACTACACCAATAATTAATCCAATGACAATATATAATATATCCATTAACATATAAAGTACCTCCATATAAATTGTAACATATAAAATATTTAAATAAAATATATTTTAAAAATTATTTAATACTGAATACCCCAAACTACTTCATGTTTAGCTTTTTTACCACAAACTATACAAGTTTCAGTTTCATACTCTTTAGTTTCTTTTATACATCTTGATTTACAACCTTTTATTTCTTTCATTTTAGTTTCACAATCTTGACTGCCACACCAATAAGCATTAATAAATCCTGGATTATTTTCAAGAATTTCTCTTACCTCATCTAGAGTTTTGGCATTAAATGTTCTTTTATTTTTATTTTCAAGAGCTTTATTATACATATCTAATTGCATAACATCTAGTTGTTGCATTATAGTATTAGTAACATCATTCAATTTAGTTGTTATTTTTTCAAGAGTATCTCTTCTAACAACAGTAACTTCACTATTATCTAAATCTTTATACCCTATTTCTATTCTAAGTGGTATTCCATTTACTTCTGCCTCAGCAAACTTAAATCCAGCTGACTTATCACTATCATCTATTGAAACTGTTATATCCTTACTATTTAAACTTTCTTTAATTTTGTTGGCTATTGATATTAATTTCTCATCATTCTTAATTGGAATAATTATAACTTGTATAGGTGCGATTTTTGGTGGTAAAACTAGTCCTCTATCATCAGAATGAGTCATAATTAATCCACCTATCATTCTTGTACTAACTCCCCAAGATGTTTGATATACATAATCAAATTCATTATTTTTATTAACAAATTTAACATCATAAGCCTTAGCAAACTTTTGTCCAAAATAATGACTAGTTCCAGACTGTAAACATACTCCATTTTGCATTAATGCCTCAACCGTAAGGGTATACTCAGCACCAGCGAATTTCTCTTTTTCTGTCTTCCTTCCAGTCAATACTGGTATTGCTAAATATTTTTCAAAAAACTCTTTATATATATCTAGCATTCTATTTGTTTCTGCTTCAGCCTCTTCTTTAGTACTATGAACAGTATGTCCTTCTTGCCATAAAAATTCTCTACTTCTAAGAAAAGGTCTTGTTTCTTTCTCCCATCTAACAACATTACACCATTGATTATACAAAAGTGGTAAATCTTTATAAGATTTTACTTTCTTTGAATAATAATCTGAAAATAGTGATTCACTCGTTGGTCTAACAGCTAATCTATCTTCTAATTTATTACTTCCACCATGAGTTACCCAAGCTACTTCAGGAGCAAATCCTGCAACTAATTCACCTTCTTTTTGTAATAGATTTTCTGGTATAAAAACAGGAAGTGATACATTTTTATGACCCGTTTTTTTAAACATATCATCTAAGATTCTTTGCATACTTTCCCATATAGCATAACCATTAGGTTCTAAAATAACACATCCCTTAACTGAAGAATAATCAGCAAGTTTAGCAGCTTTTACTACATCAGTATACCACTTTGCAAAATCTTCGCTTCTAGATGTAATTTTTTCATTTTTCATAATTTTCCTCCTAATAAAAAGAATGGCACTAAAGGAGTTGTATAAACAACGGTACCATCCTTATTTTTTCTTAATTATATAACGGTTTTCCCGTGTGAACTTTTAATTCACCTGTAAATGAAGATAGGAATTATTAAATATTATAATCTAGTTTACACTATCCTAGAATCACTTATATAAGGGATTTAATAATATTTCTTCAACATTTCAAATCTATTTTTCTTTTGCTTCTAATCTTTTTTGTGCTTCTTTAACTACTTTTAATGCTTGAACTCTAACCTCATCAGCAGCTTTCTCAACTACTGGTGTTCCCTTTTCAATAGCATATTTATATAATTCTTCTGCTTTCTTTCTAATTTCTTCACTTTTCTCAGCAACTATTTCTTTTGCTTTTTCTTTATCTAAATCAGCAAGTTGTGCTTGTAAAGTTTCAACTTTATATAAAAGTTCATCTTTAACTTCATCAAGATCAACATCTTTTAATTTTTTAGATAAGTCCTCTAATTTCTTAGCTAATAATTTTCTTGTATTTTCTCCTTTATCTGGAGCAAGTAATACTCCAAGACCAGCACCAACTGCTAATCCTCCTAAAAATTTTCCAAATCCACCTTTTTTACTCATTAATTTCATCCTCCTTTTTTGATTTTTTTGTTTTTTTAGATTTACCAAATAATTTTTTAAAACCACCATTAATAAAACTTATGACAATTTCACTAATCATAGACATCTTACTTGTAGTAAAATCAATTATTTCAAATACTTTATCAAGACTTTTAACTTTAATAGTTACATCATCAACAAGTGCATCTACTTTATTTAATGTAAATATTAATTTAACTCCACAAATAATAGCTACAATAATTAATGCAATTAACAAGCAATATATTGTTATTATTAACGCTTCAGCCATTTTTATTCCTCCTTATCATCATACATTGAATCAATTAAATTAAATAAATCATGTTCTAAACTACTATCTGTCATTGTCTTATCTGTTGCTATTTCCTCTGTATTAAAATCATCTAACTTAACACTATCTTCTAAATCACCTATCGAAAGAGATGTATCAATTTTATCTATTTCATCACTAACATCTTCTATTTTACTAATTAAATCTTTTATTTTTGCTTTTTTAGTCTCACTTTGATTTTCTTCATTTGCTTTTTTATAAACTTCTTCTTTTATCTGATTAGTAGTTATAGAATTCACTGTATTTAGAGTATCTTCTAAATCATCTTCTAAAGTACCATATGCTTTTCTTCTTACTGTATCATATGTTGTAATTTTTGACTTTGTAATATCACTAGCAGTCTCTCTAACTATAGTTTTTTCTTTTATTTCTTCCTTTTTATAATCTTTATCTAAAATACCATAAATTGGTGAAATAATAGGGCTTGGTTTAAATACTTTAGGCTCTGTTACTTGAGGTTTTATATCATTTACTCTTGAATTTCTACTATTATTTTCAATATCTAAAATATTCTTTCTTGGAGGAAGTTTTTCATCTTCATCATCATCAAATTCAGTAAAATTAAATGTTCTCTCGCTTCTAAATAATTCTCTTTCACTAAATGTATTTTCTTGCTTATTTTCTTTAATAGGTTCTTCTTTAATACTTGTTTCTTCAATGGGAGTAAAGTTTATTTTTTCTACTTTTGGTTTTATTTCCTGAGATTCTTTTTTAACAATTTTATCTACTTTTTCAAGTTCTTCATCTTTATCTTCAATAACTATCTCATCATAAAAAATTCCTTTAAGTTTACTAAAAACGCCCATATTTACACCTCTTTCTTATTCATTATCATCTGTATCTTCTAAATCACTTTCAATATACTCAAGAATATTTTTAGAATTATCTTTATTTTTAGGCTCAGGTATTTTATATATAGTTTCACTTGTATCTACATCATTATCAGTAATGTATTTTTCAATAACTAAATCATTGTATTTTATTGAATTTAATATTGTTATTGCCCTAGATATAGCATATCTAAGATTACTCTCTTCTACCTCTACCTCTATTATAGCATAATTATAACACAACTCAACAAAAAAATTCTCATTATTTTTAGTGATTCTTAAATAACCTGACTTATCAGTATCACCAAATTCATAGTACTCATAATCGTCAAGCTCATGAATAGTAGTCATATTATTTTTATAATAATAACTAACAATATCTATATTCAAATAGTATATATTATTATTTGATATCAACTTTTGAACATATTCATCATCTTCTTTTACACTAAATTCTTGTGGTAAATAATATTTATATCCTTTTCTATTCACTGTAGTATTTGATGGTTCTATAGATATTTGTTTATTAACAATTTCTTCTAAAGTCATATTATTTATATTTGTACTTTCACATCCAAATAAGAAAAATACACAAATTATAATTAATATCTTCTTAATCATATTAACTCCTACTTACAAAGTATAGCAAATTTTTTACTTTTTAACAACATCTATATAATTGATATTTTTACCAATACTAATAAATTTATCCTCATACTCTGTAGTAATACTATCAAAATAATTAGTATTTGTTTCTTTTATTTCATAACCATTTTCTTTAAAACTCTCAAGAGAATAAGTATATAAATCATCATTATCTGTTTTCATCTGAATATGTTTTTCATTTTTAAATACATTTTCATATTTACTTAAAAATACTTTAGATGTTAATCTTCTTTTAGCATGTCTTTTCTTTGGCCATGGATCAGAAAAATTTAAATATATTTTATCTATTTCATGATCAAATATCTCATCTATATTAATAGCATCAAAACAAATTAATTTTAGATTATTGATATCAAGTTGATCTAACTTCTTTACTGCACCAACTAAAGGACTATCATATTTTTCTATACCAATATAATTAATATTTTTATTTTCTAATGCTTTATTTATTATAAATTTTCCCTTTCCAGTACCAATTTCAATTTCTATTTTATTATCGTTATTAAATAATTTATTCCATTTACCCTTATACTCAGTTGGATTATTTACAATATACTCTGATTCACTTATTATTATATTTGCATTTTTTATATGCTTAAGTCTCATACATAATCACTTCCAAAAATATATTATACACTAAGAAACGACTTTTGTCATATATTATTATAGGTGAATTTTATGAAAGAAAGAGATATGTTTTATCAAAATGTTAATCAAGGCTATATGGCTCCAGGTGCTGTTATTCCTCCAAGTGGATATAATGTAAATACACAATATCAAGCATATGGACCAAATTTAGCACCAGGTGTAATGCCAAATAATACCTACAACCCAAATACTATAAGTGAAAATGATTATGAAGATAGAATAAGTAAATTAGAAAGACAAGTTAAAAACTTAGATACTAGACTTCAGAAACTAGAAAATATGAATACTACTATTGATGAAAATTTTTATATGATATAAATTTTTATATCTATTTTTCTATTTAATGATTTTAAAATGTATTTTATCGTAAACTAATTATTTTTTCACAATAAAACCTTGCTTCTTAAAACAAGAATCAAGGTTTTAATTTATTATAATATTTAGATTTAATCTTTGCTACATTTAAATAAAATTTTTCCTTCGACTTTTCCATTTTTATACATTTCAAAGGCTTTATAAGCATCTTTAAGATCAAAAATTTTATGAACCATTTCTGGATAATACTTTAATCTTCCATCAGCAAACATAGATTCAATTTCTTTCCACTCATTACCTGGAAAAGGATAAGAATATGACATCCATGAACCCGTTAATATAAATTCTTTTCTATTTAAATTTTCCCATAATTTAGGGGTGAATTCTAAATTAGATGTAGGAGTACCAATAAGGCATACCTTTCCTTTGTTACCTACTAATTCATAAGCATATTTCATAGTATCTACTGAACCTGCTGTTTCAAATACATAATCAAATCCTCTACCATTTGTTAATTCTTTAGACTTTGTTATAAAATCTTCTTCTAGTGTAGAGAAAACATTTGTCGCTCCTAGTTTACTTGCAAGTTTTAATTTTTTAGGATTACGACCAAATGAAACAATTTTTGAAGCACCTAAGGCTTTAACAATTTGTGTAACAAAAGCACCAACTGTACCTGCACCTAAAATAGCAACTGTCTTTCCTTTTTCAAAATTTAATAATTTAACAGCATGCATTGCTACTGTTGCTGGTTCAAACATAGCTGCTTGTTCAAATGGAATACTATCATTTATTTTATACACATTTTCTTTTGGCAATACAACATACTCAGCATTACTTCCATTTCTCCTAGAACCAATAAAATCATAATGCTTACATAATGAATAATTTCCATTATTACAATCTTCACATTTCATACAAGGAATTAGTGGAATTCCTACAACATGATCTCCTACTTTAAAATTTTTAACATCACTAGCTACTTCATCTACAATTCCAGAAAATTCATGTCCTAAAATAAGTGGATAAAAATGTGCACCATTTTTTAACACTCTAGGAATATCTGAACCGCAAATACCACTCATGCACACTTTAATTTTAACATTACCCTTTTCTAACTTTGGAATTTCACATTCTTCATATCGTAAATCTTCATTTCCATATAAAACACTTGCTTTCATAAATACCTACCTTACAAAAATTCCACTTACAATATAGTTATGTTTAACCGCATAATTATAATCTTCTACCAAATTAACAATATGATCTTTAACTAACTCTCTTGCCTTTAATTCTAGTTTTCCATCACGAACTTTAATATATTGATTTGGCATATATTGATGAAGCATATGTAATGGTATATTAACTTCATCAAAATTTGAAAATAACTTTTGCATAGCGCTTACTACCTTTGGATCCGTTAAATAATAACGACATCTATCAGAAAAACTATACTTACGAGCTAATGCAATTTGTTTTTCAGAACCATGATAATGTTTTTTCCAATTTTTTGGATTTTCTAGCATTACTTCATCCAAAACTTCAATAAAATTAGACCATTCTTCTTTCTTTACTAGTTCTTTTTCCATCATAGCAAGAGAAAATAATGCCTCACGAAGTGAAAAAGTTAATGCAGGTCCTACTTTAATAATAGCAATTCCATCTTCGACCATTTCTCTTAATTTTTCTGGTGGTTGATAGTCTGTAGAATGTCCCTCAAATACAATATCCGGATATTTCTTTAAACAATCACATAATTTTTTAGATTCTAAACGATTATATTGATGAATATCAGCATTTCCAAATTCAACACCAGGCTGAACAACAACAGCTATAATATAATTCCAAGCATCATCTAATCCTTTTTTTGAAAATTCTTTTTTATAAGCCTTTAATGTATTTTCAAAATCATCTGGATCTGTTACTTTTAGAGAGTCTTCCTCTTCTTGGCTACCACCTGGTATTGGAACTTCACTACCAATTACAAAAACTGGATGAATAGCATTTGGATTTTTCTTTTTTAATTCTTTAAAAGCCTTTTCACATTCTTCATACAATATCGCACCACGACGAGCAACTACACTTGGATCTAAAGGTTCATCTTTTGGATCACTACCTAATTTCATACTAGTATCCAAATGAATTTTCATATACCCAGACTCTACACATAAACGAACTAATTTTTTGGAATTTTCCATTGCTTCTTTTTCATCTAAATCTTGCCATGGTTGAGGTCCTAAATGATCTCCACCTAATATAATTTTATCTTTATCAAAAGATATTTTTTCTGCTATTTCATATACATAATCTTTAAAGTCTTTTGGTGTCATACTCATATATCCACCAAATTGATTTACTTGATTAGAAGTAGCTTCTATAAGTACATAATCATCAAATCTTTTTGATTGTTCCATAATTGCTTCAATAACAATTTTATTAGCACTACAAAAAGATGGAATTCCACTATGTATACCCATTTTTCTTTTTTCAACCATATCAACTAAAATATTTTTCATATATCATCCTCCTTAAAAAATAATACAAGATTTTATAATAATAACTATATCTTTTAGATGAAAAAAATTAAAATATATACTCAAAATAAAATATTTTTAGTATAATCAATTATTTCATTTATTATATGTAGAATTTAATAAAAATTAAAATATTCTAAACTTAATTCTTATACGAATATCAAAAACGATATTATTTTTTAATTAACCACCTCTCTTAGCACACCTTGTGTAAATTATACTGTATCATATTGCTTTTAATTAAGTGATTTTCACTATATATAAGATTATATTTATTCCAATAGTACTAGTATTATTAACATAAGAATGATTATATCGCTATTTATAAATTAACAAATGTATTATTTTAATACATTTTTAATGTTTTTTTATTTTCTTTTGTTCATTAAAAAAATAATTACTAGCAAGATTTTCTAAAATTAGCATATCATCTGGATGTGTAATTTTTAAATTTAAAATATTTGATGGAATAATCGCCATTTCTATTCCATTTGCAAGTGCAATAGCACCTGCTGATGTCATTTTATTTAATTCTTCTAATGTGGAATTTTTATAAACATCATAAATAATTCCAAATTTAAATCCTTCTGGTGATGCTCCTGATACTACATTATCTCTATTTATAACTTCTTTTAGCATACCATTTTCTGTGTAGTACACTGTATCATACTGCTTTCCTCCAAGGGTAGCTCCTCCATATTTTTCAATTGCCTCAATTACTTCATTAGTTCCCTTTGTATCTACATATGGATGAGTTGCATCATGAATTAAAATTACATCTTCAAAGTCAGCAAATGTACTAATAACATCTAATGCATCTTTTATATCTTTTGATCTTCCATTTCCACCCTTTAAAACATAAGAAACCTTATCACTATCAACTAATTTATTCCATTCTATTGTTTCATTATAATAATTTGGATTTGTAACAATAACAATAGAATCTATTTCTTCCATTTGATTATATTTTTGTAAAATATAAAGATATAGTGGCATTCCATTAATACTATAAAATTGTTTTGGAAGTTGTTGACCAAACCTTTCCCCTTTTCCTCCCATCATTAACAACACTATTCTCTTATTTTTCATTTTAACCTCTCTAAAAAAATTATATCACACAGATAACCTATTTTCAATCATATCATCTGACTTATATTCTGCATTTTAATCTATTTATTAAACTTTTTTAATGTTTTTCCTTTTTATTTTATCATAATGATTATCTTTATTTTTATTTATAGTTTTTGATATTAATTGGCATATTTTATGGGATAAACTAGCTAATATAATTGACAGTATAATTACTATTAAATACATATATAAATTACCTTTTTCATAAATTGGTAACATATGATATATTTGGTTTATAGTAATATGACTTAAATATAATTCTAAAGAAAATTCTCCAATTATTGATAATATATTTAAAAAATATGATTTTCTTTTTTTAATTAATTTATCGATAAACGAAAATAAAATGGCTAACAAATAAGTTAAAGATACTCCCCCTATTAAATAAAAGAACCTTAAATAATATCCATTAAGTAGTTTTTCATATTTAACATAGAAAAACAATAAAGTACCAATTATACTAATTAATTTCCAATATGATGGTATTTTAACATCTTCAAATACAAATTTACCCATAATACATCCTAGAATAAATACTGGAAATCTAGTTAGTGCGATTTCTATAGTATTATATAAAGATACATTAGTCTTAGCAAAAGAAATAATAAAAAGATATGTACATAGTAATAATAATAATCCACGAATTATAATCACTTTATTACTATTCTCTTTATTAAATAAAAATTGATAAATATAAGGATATATAAAATATAAAATTAAAATACACGAAACAAACCATATTGCTTGATCACCAGTTTCCCAAAAATGAAAAAGAAACATCCTATTAATAAATGAAAAAATTCCTTGCTTATTAATAAGCACATTAACTATAAACCAATATATTCCATTTATAATCCATACTGGCAATACTACTCTAAATATTCTCTTTTTAATAAATTCATATGAATTTGGATTTTTATGATAAGAAAAGTACAAACAAATACCCGATAAAAACAAAAAAATATCTACACCTACATTTCCAGAAATCATAAATAATCTTAATATCTTTAATGAATTACATCCAAATGAATAATTAATATTATTAATAGCTGTTCCATGAAAAAAAACAATCCATAATATTGCAAAACCATAAATAGGCTGTCTATATTTACTTACAATATTTAAATCTAATTTTTTATTTAGATGATTATTTTTTGACATATTTCATTTCACCATCTCTTTTCTACATAATAACATAACTATTCAAATCTTTGCAAATGTTTTTAATATAAAAAGAATTCATAATGAATCCTTTTACTTATAAATAATATTTTTATTTTTTATAAATTATAATAGTTCGTCTAATAAGTCCATTAACGCATTTAGACATCCACCTTTAGGAACATGAATATTTTTATCAACAAATTTTTGATATGCTTTATAATCAAAATCATTATTTTCGATTGCATCAATTATTTTTTTAGGATCTTTAGTAAATAAAGTTGGAACTTCTTTTTCAATATCAAAATTTAACTCACGCTGAGTTTTATATTCATCCCAATCATATGCATAAAGATAAATAGGTAATTTAAATAGCCCTACCTCATAAATAATACTTGAATAATCACAAATTACATAATCTGCAACCATCAAAGCTTCATATGTATTAGAAAAATTTTGAATAATTCTATTATCATCAACTTTTAATTTACTTAAAGGATGTGGCTTATATATTAAATTATATTTTTTAAAATCAATATGGTCTACTAATTTTTGAATATGCTCTATACTATTTGTACTATTTTTTCTAAATGTTCCACAATATAAAATATTTTTCTTATGCTTTAATTTAGGATTATTTTTCAAAACTTCTTTTCTTTTATTATTAATATATTTTTTATCTAACCATAAATCTACCCTTGGAAGAGGTATTTCAAGTACTTGATTTTTATTGCAATGAAAACCTTCTTCATAATCTTTTATAAAATTCATAGAAGAAATCAAAATATAGTCATAATTTTTATGCATTCTCATAATTTTAGCTAATTTAGAATCGCTACCTTCTTTTTTATCTAACATAGCATAACCAAATTTTTTCATACTTCCAACTGCATGCCAAGCTTGAATAACTTTTAATTTACTTTTATGTTTTAAAACACTAATTACAATACAATAAGAATCTAGAATAACAACCTTAGATGTCGCAATATGATACATTTGTCTAAACATATGAAAAATGTATTTTATTTTATTGTCCAAAGTTTTGGTTAACACGATAACTTCATAATTAGGATATCTCTTTTTTATCTCCTTAGATATCATATCAAAATCTATAGATGGTATATTTGATTGCCTACTAATAAGTGTTATTTTATTTTTAGTAGGAAATAACTTAATAACAAAATAAATTAACTTTAATACAAATATTGCAACTTTCAATAATAACAACTTTATTTTACTCATAATATCTCCTAATCTCTTTGATTTAAAATAATATAATCAATGATTTGATCACTAGCAATTTTTTTATTTGTTAAACATTTATCTACTAAGAAATCAGATTTTTCTTTTTCACCATAATCTTTATTTTCTAGTGCTTCCATGATTTGATCAAAAGTGGTACATACTTTGCCAGGGGCTACCTTATCGATTGGTCTATGAACACCTCTTGTAGCAGAATAAATATCTTTATCGTATACATAAAATAAGACGGGTCTTTCTAGTAGTAAATAATCATAAAAACAAGAAGAATAATCAGTAATTAAAATATCAGTAATATAAAGTAAATCATTAAGTTTGTATTTTGACATATCATAGATTAAATCAGAGTATTCTTTCTTTATTGGTATATCTTGTAAAATAAAATGATGTTTTCCAAATGCAACTATATAATCATTCTTTTTACAAAAATTATATAAAGCATCAAAATCTATTTTACTATAATCATAATATGCTTCTTTTTGGCTATTTCCTCTATAAGTAGGAGCAAAAGTTATAATCTTTTTATTTTTAAATTGAGGATATTCATCATAAAAAGATTTAGTAACCTTTTTTATATATTCTTTATCTAAAAAATGTTCTAATCTTGGCATACCAGTTGCCAATAATGCCTCTTTTTCTATTCCCCAAACTTCTGAATATATTTCTTTTAAATGATCATTACCAATAATTCCATATGTATATTGACGATGGCAAGATTCATAAGGTCTTGGAGACCCTGCTATTCCAAATCTTCCATATCCAACTAACTTAAATCCAAATCCAGCATGCCATAATTGTGTTAAAGTAGTCTTTTTATTTAAATTAATAAAAGAAAATACAGGCACATAATCATCAACAAAAATATAGTCTTGATATGATATTTGAGTCAATAATTTTATCCAATAAAATACTCTTATTTTTCCATCAAAAATATTAACAAAATTCTTTCTAATTTTATATTTCTTATCTAAATTTCTTTCATATATTCTATCATACACTGCTGTCATATTGTCCCTAATATGATCCATATTTTGAGATAAAAATAAAATTCTTTTTCCATTTTTAGGAATAATATGAGTCAAGATTTGATAATAAAGATTCAAACATCTTTTGCCTAAAATTACAATTAATGTTTTTAATTTATGGGACAATCCCAAAGCCAATCTAATGGATGAAACCAAATGTTTTTTTTCAGGATGCTTATTATCAATCATATAACTTGTATATAAATATAATTGATGAGGCTCTTCTTCAGTAATATGAAAAGTAACTATATATGATTCTAACCATCCTCCATATCTAAAAACCCTAGATAAATCTTCAATGTTTAAAAGAATTTCATCAGAAACACATAACTTTTCATCTGAAGAAATCATATATCCACCAGATTTTAATATTTCTCTTCCTTCTGCTATTGTTATATTTATCTTAGAACGATAATAATTTTTATCTAATTTTTTTGTTTCTAATAATATTTTATTTTCTGATAATTTTATCTCACCTTTTTTATTTTTCTTAAATAAATTTAAACAAAGATTAATATCTTTTGTACTTTCATATTCTATAAACAAATATGTTCTTTTCCAAAATATTCTTTTTATTATTGGCTGCATAAATTCCTCCTTGAATATTCATTTCTTTTAGCCATTACATTATATCAAAAACCACTAAATTGAACAAGTTGTATTGTAAACTAAAACTTTATCAATATTTTAAATAATATAAAATAAGAATTCATTACTAATATATGATAATAATATAATTATTTTCTTATATAATATTAAAACTATTTAGCATATAAGTAAAATACCATAATAATTTAAATTAATTATTTTTTTATTTTATTTAATATTTATACACTATTAATAATTGTCTGTAAATCTTTACACTATAATTTTACAATAATTATTATGTATTATATAATTATTATAAGGAGTGTATATATGAAAACATTAAAATATGGTGATAAAATATTAGTTATTGAAGATGATAGTTCAGAAGGTAAAACAGGAATAGCAATTCACAATATTGATAATATAGAAGATACTAAAGTTATTGATACAAATAAAATAAAAGATGCATTAGAAGATACTATTACTGACTTAGAATTAAATTTGGAGGAAAAAAATGAATGAGTTACCTAATACATCTATTTATTTAGATTCACCAAGAATAAATCAAATTAATGATTTTTTAAACATGATGCTTTCTGTTGCCAAAGAAAATAATACAACTTTAACAGCAGATGATGTATATTATTTATTATGTAGGTTTAATATAAAGAATAATGATCATAATAAACGTCATATGATTGAAAATTTATTTTATAGTTGGATTGATAAATTTAAAGGTAGAAATAATATTAATGTTTTTAGAGCAGATAACTGGAGATATTTTTGTCAATTTACTAATAAAGCTCATTTAGTTCAAGGAAAAGATATCAAAATGTATATTCCTATTGATTATGATCATTTGGATAAAGGAGTTAGCGAATTATTTAATTTTATGTCTTCCTTAAATATGACACATGCATCTAAAGTAGGCCTTGATTTAAGAAATGATAATGTTGTTGTAAGATTACCAATAAATGATGTGGAAAATGCATATAAAATTATAGAATTTTGTAATAATAACAAATATATCAAATCCGGATTAAATCAAACTAATCCATTTGTTCCAAATTATAACAACATAGGATTAATGTATGAAGAAGGATTCTCATATAACTATGAAATGGCTAAAGGAATAGCAACATTTATTAATAGAAATAAACATAGAAATAGAGTTACTATTGATGACTTTAATAGAGAATTTGATTATTTATTTAGTAATAATGAATATTATGATAGTATTAAAGCTGCCTATAATGAAGCAACTGGATTAAGTAAAGGTCAATTTCAAAAAAATGGAAAAGCAGTTTCTATGAATACTAAAGAGTTAAATTATTCTCAGAAAAAAGAAATATTTTTAAAAACTGTTTCTGCCACATATAATAAATATGGTCCTGAACAAGTTAAATTTGCGATTTTAAGAGCAATAAAAAATAATGATTATGGATATTTTACTTCTGCTAATCAAAATTTGAGAAATAAACTTAAAAATAATGTTAACAGTCAAGAAATGCATAATATTATTTTTGACATAGTTACAAATAAATTTGGTATAGTAAATGGAATCAGTTTAGATGATTTAATAAATAGATTTATATCATTAAGTTTTGAAAATGCTTTAGTAAATAATTTGAATAACATATGCATAGCTACACTTCAAAAATATGGAGTAGAACAATTAAGAACTGCTTTATATTCTTTTTATCATTTTGGTATTACAAATAGATTTACTAGAAGATCAAATAATCCTAATGATTTAACTAATTACCGTGATATGTTAAGTTCATATAATAAGGTTACTTTCATTGATACTATTAAAAATTATCTTAGTTTTTCTGGAATCAATATTGAAAATATGAAAGAAGATGAACTTATGAACTACTATGCTGATTATTTATATTCTAATATGAGACTTAAAATGGGTGATAATATGTCAAGAAATTAATATACTTTCTTGACTTTTTTACTTACGATAACACAAAAAAGAATTAAATCAAAAAGACATTAGTTTTTTACTAATGTCTACTTTTTTATTGTGAACTATTTAGGGTTCAGTTCACTTAGATTGTCCACATTTTTTGTTATTGCTTCAAAAAAGTACTTTTTAACTATTTATTTTCTTTTCATAAACTTATTAAGTATTAATCCAAATGCAATTAATATTACCATAGATATTGCATAAAAATAATAATTTATTTTAGGTGACTTTTCTACATTTTCTACTTGTTCATCAATAATTTCTTTTTCTTTTTTAATAATGTTTATTATGTATACTACTTCTTTACCATCTTGACCTTTAATCTTTAATTCAGATTTAGTATTTTTTATATCTAAATTATCAATAGTCCTTGGTCCATATTCAGAAACAAATTCATTATTTTTATCACTAAGTACTGCATCAACTACTACTTTATCTACATTATTTTCTATCTCATAATCATAATAATAATTATCATTTTGTAAAGATATCTTTTCACCATTGATACTTAATTCAGATAAATTATTATCACTTGGTCTATTAACTATTAATTTATATACTCTACTACTTCCACTCTCAGCAATAACATCAATATTAATTTCATTTGCTCCATAATTAATTGCTATATCACCTGTACCAGCAATATTTTTAACTCTTTTACTATTAGAAACAGCTTGTATATTTATATTATCTAATTTAGTAGTAATGCTAAAACTACTATTAGAACCAACGATAATTTCTTTATTATTTATTTTTATACTTTTTAGTGTATTGTCAGTATCATATCTTGTAATGCTTAATGTATATATTTTCTTTTCTCCATTATTTGTCACTACTACATTAAAGGTATTCTTTCCAAATTCAAGTTTCTTTTCCCCTGTTCCATCTACTTTTGATGTAGTTGATACTGCTACTGCACTAATAGTAGTCTTATCTGAATTAACAACTAAATCATAAGTTAATTTTTCAGAATTAAAGTTAATCTTTGCTCCTTTTACAGTTAAACTTTTTAACGATGGATTATTATTACTTTCGTTTTTAAGAAATAAAACATATTCATCTACTGAAGCGGAATATTTAATTGATATTATATATCCATTATTAACTTTTTCTTCTCTGCCTATCTTATTTTTATTATTATCATATAATGTGATAGTACCATTAGTAGTTATTTTATCTGCTATACTACCAATAGTAGTTCCAGGTTTAATATCATTAATAATATTATTATATCTATCTACTAATAGTGAACTATCAAATGATATTTCTTTTTCTTCTTTCCATATTGCTTTAACACTAGCGCTTTCATTTCCCATTGTAAATATATTATTGTTTACGCTACTTCCTTTTCCACTAACTTCCCATTTTACAAATGTATATCCATCTCTTGTAATAGTAGGTAGTGTATATGTATATTCTCTTAATACATCTATAGTAGTACTTCCTGAATAATTTCCACCATTTGGATTTATTGTTAATTTATATTTTACTTCTTTAAATTTTCCATATATTTTATGGTTCGAATGCACTCTAACATTTGTTACTTTTGTTTTATAATCTGGATCTAAATACCAACCGTCAAAATCATATCCTTTTTTATAAGGTGTTTGTATTTTTTCTGAATATTTATCATTATATTTTACAACTGTTCCTTTTGCAGGATATCCATCAACATAAGCAGAAATACCATATTCTGCATCGTTATATACTTGAGTTGGTCTTAATACTGCAAATAAATTTGATGAAAATAATAAATGCTTTATAACTCTAAAACTACAATAATAACTACCACCTGTATTTAAAAGATAATTACCTTCTCCATCAAATTTCTTTGATTCTTTACTGCATGTATCAAGACCATTTTTATTAAAACTAATTAATGTTGGATATCCATCTTTATCAAATGAAGTTACTAGATAATATTCAAGCTCGCTTGGATTAACTGTTGTTAAACTATAGTTTTGAGCTGTTCCTTCTCTTGAATGATCAAAATTATCAATAAATTTATTAGATACAACAATTATATCTCCTATTTCTAAATATCTATTATGAATATATTTAATTCTTTTTTTATTTTCATTCCCAATTAATTTTTTACCACCATACATTCCATCCACTAGCATATTACTAATTGTATTTGTTTTTTCTTCATCTTTTTTAAAAAACGCACTAAGATTATATGCAGCACTTGTTCCAGACAAATATTGTGAATAATAACCATTCCAAGAATAAAATAATGAATTTATTATATTTTCACCAGTTAATTCACTTAAATCTATATGAAAATTGTTATAATAAATATATTTAATAAAATCTAAAGACGAAAAACTAGTTGCAGTATTAATGCTATCTTTACTCGTAATTTGATCCTTATCATTATGCTTATAATTTTTATTCTTAAATGTATTTATAGTATTCATCAAATTATTAACATCATTAGGATTAATTGTTCTGTTTACATTTAAACTAATTGTATTTAATTTTAAACTAATTGTATTTAATGAAGAAGATTTGTCATTATCTTTATATGATACTTCGAATTTACCTGCTTCTAATTTACTTGATACCGAACTATCTACAATTACATTAAATGTTGGATATCTATCTGTTCCTTCACATGTAATTTCATTACTACTACTAGTTTTACATGTATATTTGCTTGGATATTTAATTATTCTTGTTCCTTCAGGTGCTGTAAATTTTACTATGAACTTTTTATTTTTAACATTATCATATGCATTTCCAGATGATATCCATTGTCTTTCTTTACTATCATCAGACACACAACCACTTTTATTTTTTGAACTATCAGAACAATAACCATATCCTCTTTTGTCTTCTAAACTTAATCCATAAGTAATAGTATCTCCTACATCTACAGAATTATAAATTGATATTCCTCTTCCATCCTTTTTAACATATTGTTCTACTCTAGTTCCTGAAAAAGCAACTCTTGCTTTATCATTTTGAGTAATATTGTTATTTGTACAAGTATTAGTATTGCCACAATATACATTAAGCGGTCTTATAATTGTTAAGTTTATTATTCTATTAGTATCACCTTCATTTTTATGTTTATTTTTTCTACTATTAAGATAATTTACTATACTACTTTCATATCTAATACTAAAAGAATCATATGAACCATCTACTCCCGTAGCATGAATAATACCCGAATCATTTGAATTTAAAACATCTTCAACATAAAACATAGCATGACCGGCTGATTTATATTGTATTTTTATTATATCTCCTTTTTGTAATAAATATTTTTCATTACCTTTAGTAAAATACTCTATAATAGAATTCCATTCATCTAAATATTTATTATAATTATTAGCATCTTTATAAGTTAAATTTTCAAAATTATAATTAAATACTATTTCAGATTTATTATCTTTATCAATATATATTCCATCTTTACCTTTTTTAGAATTAATAATATCATATGCTTTTAATTCAGGACCGTCTAAAGCACTAGTAAACAGGCACTTAGTTCTATCTCCGTTATTTTGTGCTATGCAATTAGAAACTCTCGTTAGTATTCCAGTAGTAGCCCAAGCTCTACCATACTTAGTAATTGCATCATTAAATGTATCTAGACTACTTATTGCTCTAATTTTATCAGGTTTATAAATAATTTCACCATTTTCAGTAGTTTTAGTAATTTTAGTAGTATTTGCAGTACCATATAATGAATAAAACTCTGACATATTATATCCTAATACATTACTATATATCAAATAAGTAAATGCAGAGCAAGCAATATTATACATATTAGAACGACTAACATCTTCAGGAGAAATATTTAAATTATCATAAAAAGTAGTTGACACTAGAGGATAAAATGATTTCTTAGAAACACAATTTGTGTTCTTTTCATAATCTAATACGCAAGAATTATTATTACTAATATCAGGATATTTTACATCAGCATCTAATAAATATTGTTCATAATCTGAATAATAATTATTATAGTAATAACTAAGAGCTGCCGAGATAAGCATTTTTTGTAAATCTTGTCTACTATATGTATTTGTTTCTGTTGCAACACTTCTATTAGAAATTAAACTAAAATAAAATAATAATATTATAATTATCAATATAATAATTATTATAAAAAAGTATCTAAATTTTGTTATAAAATCTTTAATTTTTTTCATAGTTACTGTACCTCGATCTTATTTATTCTTTTTTTATAATTTTTTGTATGTTACAAACATTATTATTACTAACTAATCATATTTTACTACTTATCAACTTCTTTTGTTCTAAGTTTATAAATTGATATTGGGTATAATTCTAATGTTTCTTCTTTTTTATCATATAAAATATTTTCTGAAATAGCTACTAAATGATAATAATCTTTCTTATCCCAACAAAAAATACTATATGTCAAATTATCAAGATTTAAATCTTTAATTTTTACATCATTTAAACAATCATATTTTTCAAACCCTAATTGTTCTAAATATTTTTCAAATACTTCAATATCAGAATAATCATTTTTATTCATTTGTTTTGCTAAATCCTTTAACTCGGTCTCTATTATTGTACCATTTTTACCTGTTATTTTTGAAAAAGACCTCAATATACAATTGCTTGCTTCTTTTGGATTATAAAAATTAAATTTCATATTATCACATCCTAACATAATATTAAAAAAGACTATAAATTGATTATTGTAACTTTATTTTACTTTATATTACTTTTTGCATTTTTTGTAATTAACAATATTTTTTAAAATTGTTAAATTTATGATGAAAAAACATAAGAAAAATCTGGAATTTCAAATAATCCTAAATATTTTATAACAGATCTAGAATAATTATTATTAGGATCTTTATCAAAATGATGAATTACTTGTGGAAACTCTAACCCCCAATCATTAAAGTTTTTTACTGCATCATTAATAATTTTAGTACTAGTTTCTTCATTTATATTTTGATACACTAATGATTTTTTATTTCCAATTTTAAAATCATTAAATCCCATTTCTTCTAATACATTTTCTAAACTCTTATTAGTTACAAAAGAATTTTTTACTGAACTAAATTGAAACCAACCATAATCATTAAAATTAAAAAATGATTTATAAAAACTTCTTTCATTTGAGTTTTTCTTTCCTAACTCCATATAGTCTACCCCATTTTTATAATTATCACCAATATGTTCCACAGCATAATTAACTATACTTTCTAGTTCTTGAACTTTTTCTTCTTCTCCATAATATTTCCAATATGCAACTGCAAAGTCATTTACCAATTGTTCCTCTTCTACAACACTAATATCAATACCATCATTATAATACATTAGTCCATGCCCTAACTCGTGAATAACATTATACCATTGGAAATATAATCTAAATCTTTCTTCTGTATTTTCCTTTCCCATTGCAGTTTCTACATTTTGTTGATTTTCTTTTGTACTTTGATTATATAATCCGGTAGTTACTAAATAGTATCGTGGTGATAAAGCATATATTATAATTAATATAGCAATTATAATTATAGAAATTAATGCATCTTTAGTTATTTTAATTTTTCCAATTTCAAAAAACTTACTTTTTTTTGATTCTTTATAATTTACTTTTTTACTCATTATTTACCTCTACTATATTCATATCAAATATCAAAATTACAATTAATAATTTTTTATATTATTTAAAATATATTATAATCAATTCCTTTGCAATTTTATTTTATGTATCTACTTTTAATTTATATTCCATTTTAATTTTGCATAATTCCAATTATGTTTTACTGCATCTGAACTAAGTTCAGTATTATATAATGCTAAATCATATAACTTTCCTGTAAATTTTAGTCCTCTTGTTGGTCTTAAATCCCCAATTGTTGCCATTTTATAATCAACTGGATTTTTTCCTGAACTAAATGATTTAAGAAGTTCTCCATTTATATAAACTTTTGTGCTACCCCCTCTTTTAGCTGTTACTTGTATATTCATTTTCTTTCCTTCATATTTACTAATATTAAATGATATAAAACCTTGATTAGTAAGTTCATAATTTAAATTTCCATATGATTCTCCCTGATAATAAGAATATACATGCATATAATTTTTATAAAAGCCAATCCATGAGAGATATTTCATATTTTCTTGTGAAATAGCTATTATAGTTGCGGGAAATGACTTTCCAGGTTCTCCCTCTTGACTAACTGAACCATCAACCGTCAGATATACTGAATAAGTATCTTTTACACTCATTGATTGAGCAATGTCTAATACAAGTGTTTCTTTTCCTACTCCAAGATAAAGTCCTTCTCCTGATGTATCATATTCTAATTTTTTATCACCAAAACATTCTGTATAAGAACAATAGCCTGTTCCATGTTGATTATCATAAGATGAATCGATAGGTTTAAAATCTCCATAATTTGTTAATGATGAATTTTCTTTTGATGAAATTGTAATATTACCATTATTATATACACCCGGATTTATAAATACATCAAAATCAAAGTATATTTTTTGAATATTCGTTTTTGATGCAAAATCCATTGTAAATTCATTTGTGCTATTATTGTAAAAATATATTCCTCCATTCAAGTATCCCTGATATTTTTCTAACTCTGTCCCTTCTATTATTATTGGTGTATACACTTTTTCATTGATATTATTTTCCTTCATTTTAAGTTCATCTCTAAATATATTTTTGAACTTATATGTTGAATTACTATTATTTTTTACATAAACATTTAATGTCCCAACTGATGTATTTTTAGGAATAAATATCCCCGTTTGATTAAATGCTATTTTGGCATTAGTTGATGATATAGCGTTTGTTATTATCATATCTGGATTTACTTTTGTAAATTTTATTTTATTTGAATATGGATATTTTACAATTATATCTTCATTATTTAAATCCATTCCTAAATTTACTTCTGTATCTATTTTTAAACTATTTTTTTCATTCTCTTTTAATGTATTTATTGTTTCTTGTGACAAATACACAAATTCTATATTATCTTCTGTTTTTGGTTTTATAGTAAATTCTTTTAACACTATTCCTTTATATGACGCTATAACTTTTATATCATTTTCACTCATGTTTGTCATTATAATTGGTACTGCATTTGTTGAATCATATATTTCATATTCTGTATCATATACAAATATTTGTCCTGTTGATACATTATCTTTTATATAGTCCATTTTTATTATTGGATTATCTTCTTCTAAATCTACAACTACTCCACTTGATGTTCCATCACCTTTGTATTGATAATAAAATTGTCCATCTGTTACCTCTAGATACTTTATTGTTCCATCTGAATTCATTTCAGCATAGTATTCTAATTCTTTACCTACCATGTCCAGTTTATTTTCTCCAAATGATGAATATATTTCTGGAATATTTTGCCCATTTAATTGATACTTATATGTTTCCTTTTCTAATTCTGTTTTTACTATTTCTACTTCACTATTAAATGTTCTTTCTTTTGATTGATTATATAATTTTATTATATTTGGCAATGTTATTATAACTAACAATGCTAAAATTGATATTACTGCTAATAATTCTACAAGAGTAAATCCATTTTTCTTCATATATTCCACCTATTTTAATTCTACATTATTTTAATTTTTATATCAACAAAAATTCACGAATTAGTTTTTTAAATATCTTATTTTTTAAATCAATTATTTTTTCTAATTATATTCAAAATTTGCTTGTCTTATTGAAATAGTATAGTTTGCTAATTTACATGTATAAATAAAACTCTTTTTATAGACACTATAGTTCAAATATCACTTGATTTTGTAAAAACAAAAGACTAGATTTTCTCTAGTCTTTATATTCCATTATTACTTATTATTGATTGCGGCTTGTGCAGCAGCTAATCTTGCGATTGGTACTCTATATGGACTACATGATACATATGTTAATCCTACTTTATGACAAAATTCAATAGAAGATGGATCTCCTCCATGCTCACCACAAATACCAAGTTTAATATCTGGTCTTACACTCTTACCTTTTTCAACAGCCATTTCGATTAATTGTCCAACACCAACTTGATCAACTCTAGCAAATGGATCACTTTCAAATATTTGTTTTGAATAATAATCATTTAAGAATTTACCTGCATCATCTCTACTAAATCCATAAGTCATTTGAGTTAAATCATTAGTACCAAAACTAAAGAATTCAGCTTCTTCTGCAATCTTATCAGCAGTTAAAGCAGCTCTTGGTATTTCAATCATAGTACCTATTTTATAATCTAATTTATAATTTTGTTCTTCAAATACTTTATTAATTGTATCTACAACTATTTGTTTTACATATGCAAGTTCTTTAACATCTCCAATTAAAGGAATCATAATCTCTGGTTCAACCTTAAGGCCTGTTTTATCTACATTAATAGCAGCCTCAATTACAGCTCTAGTTTGCATTTGTGCGATTTCAGGATAAGTAACTGCTAATCTACAACCTCTGTGTCCCATCATAGGATTAAATTCGTGTAATGTAGCAATTTTATCCTTTAATTCTTCAAAAGTCATACCTAGTTCTTCTGCTAATGGTTTAATCTCTTCATCAGTATGAGGTACAAATTCATGTAGAGGTGGATCTAAGAAACGAATTGTTACTGGATAACCTTTCATTTCTTTATATAATTGCTCAAAATCACCTCTTTGCATTGGTAATAATTTAGCTAGTGCCTTTTGTCTTTGTTCTGCTGTTTCAGATACTATCATTTGACGAATAGCAAATATTCTTTCTGTTTCAAAAAACATATGTTCAGTTCTACAAAGCCCTATTCCTTCAGCACCAAACTTAAGTGCTTGAGCAGCATCTTTTGGTGTATCTGCATTTGTTCTAACTTTTAATACTCTAACTTCATCAGCCCAACCCATTAATGTTTCAAAATCCCCACTAATTTCTGGTTCAACTGTTGCAACTTTTTCGCCATAAACACATCCTGTAGAACCATCAAGAGAAATATAATCTCCTTCTTTAAATACTCTACCATCTTTAGTAGTTATTGTTTTATTTTCCTCACTTATCGTTAGTTCACCACATCCAGAAACACAACATCTACCCATACCACGAGCAACAACAGCAGCATGTGATGTCATACCACCACGAATAGTAAGAACACCTTTTGCAAGATTCATACCTTCAATATCTTCTGGTGATGTTTCAAGTCTAACTAAAATAGTTTCTTCTCCTCTATTTGCAGCTTCTGTTACATCTTCTGCTGTAAAATAGATTTTTCCACATCCAGCACCTGGTGATGCTGCAAGCCCTGTTGCAATTGGAGTCGCTTTTTTTAAACTTTCAAGATCAAATGTTGGATGCAATAATTGATCTAATTGTTTAGGTTCAACTTTTAATAATGCTTCTTCCTTAGTAATCATACCTTCGTTATATAAATCTACAGCAATCTTTAATGCAGCAGCAGCTGTTCTTTTTCCATTACGAGTTTGAAGCATAAATAATTTACCATTTTCAATAGTAAATTCCATATCTTGCATATCTTTATAATGTTTTTCTAAGATTTCACAAGTTTTTACAAATTCAGCATATGCATCAGGCATAGTTTCTGCTAAAGTATCAATTGTTTTTGGAGTACGAACACCAGCAACAACATCTTCTCCTTGAGCATTCATTAAGTATTCTCCATAAAGTTTCTTTTCTCCAGTAGCTGGATTTCTTGTAAATGCTACACCAGTACCACAGTCATCTCCTTTATTTCCATATACCATTTCTTGTACATTAACAGCAGTTCCCCAACTAGATGGAATATCATTCATTCTTCTATAATAAATAGCTCTATCATTATTCCAACTTCTAAATACAGCAGTAACTGCTTCAATTAATTGTTCTTTTGGATCTTGTGGGAATTCAACACCAGATTGTTCTTTATAGATTTCTTTAAATTTCATTGCTATTTCATACATATCATTTTCATCTAAATCAGTATCATATGAAACACCTTTTTCTTCTTTAAAGTTATCTAAAACTCTTTCAAATGAACTTTTTGAATATCCTTTAACAACATCTGCAAACATCATAATAAATCTACGATATGAATCATATGCAAATCTTTTATTATTAGTAGCCTTAGCAAAGTTTTCACAAACTTCATCATTAAGTCCTAAATTAAGTACTGTATCCATCATACCTGGCATACTTGCTCTTGCACCACTACGAACAGATACTAATAATGGATTATTAAGATCACCCATTTTCTTACCTGTAATCTTTTCTAATTCTGCTAATTTTTCATATATCTCATTTATGATATCTTCACTGATCACTTTTCCAGCATCATAATATGCTGTACAAGCTTCAGTAGTTACAGTAAATCCTCTTGGAACAGGTAGTCCAATACTTGTCATTTCTGCAAGATTAGCTCCTTTACCACCAAGAAGATTTCTCATGTCTTTGTTTCCTTCACTAAACATGTAGACATATTTCATTTTATCATCCTCCTTAATCACTTTTACTATTATATCATAGTAACTCTTTTTTACTAAAGTTTTTTTATTCTTTTTACATCTTTTTACTTAATATAAATAAAAAACATCACTTTCTTTATAAAATGATGTTTATCATATTAATATTATTTATTAAATTCAGAATTTTCTAATGTTATATTTAATACTTTTTCCAAATAACACTTTCCACATAGAGATTCATATTCTATTTCATTTTCTCCATCAATTGCAACTTGCTCACCACTAGATGTAAATTTACCATTTACTATTCTACCATTAAATTTTGCTCTATGGCCACATCTACATATAGTCACGAGTTCCTCTAATACATCTGCTAATTCAAATAATCTTAAACTTCCAGGAAAAGACATAGTCTTAAAATCACTTCTAAGTCCATAACATATTACTGGTATATGTTTTAATTTAGCAAATATAAATAATTCATCTATTTGATCTCTTGTTAAAAACTGTGATTCATCAACAAGAACGCAAACTATATTTTCATCAAGAGTGTTTAAATATTCAGTAAGTCTTTCATCTTTCTCAACTAAATGATCAACTTCTCTTTCTAAACCTATTCTAGTAACAATTTTATTATCACCTTTAGTATCAATACTAGGTTTTAAAATAGCCACTCTCATTCCTCTTTCTTCATAATTATGTGCTACTTGCAATAAAAGTGTTGTCTTACCAGAATTCATCGCACCATATCTAAAATATAATTTACTCATCTCTATCCCTCCTTGGAAAGCAATTATAATAAACTTCTTTTAATCTTTCATTAGTGACATGTGTATATATTTCAGTCGCTTTTAATGAAGAGTGTCCAAGTAATTCCTGAACTACTTTTATATCGCAACCATTATTTAACATATCCGTTGCAAATGTATGCCTTAAAACATGAGGTGTTACATGTGTTTTAATAGATAACCTATCCATTATTTTATCAATAATATATCTGACACCTCTTACCGTTATTTTACCACCCTTATTATTAATAAATAAATAGTTTTCACTATTTTTTTTATGAGTTTCTAAATATTTCTTTAATATTTCTTCTGCATAATCTCCATAATATACAATTCTTTCTTTATTACCTTTTCCACATACAACTATTCTTTTATTATTAAAATCTATATCATTTATTTTTATATTTACTAGTTCACTAATTCTAACTCCTGTAGCATAAAGCATCTCTATTATTAACCTATCTCTTATACCATCTTTTCCATTAGATGATTCATTTATTATTTCAAGTAAATCATTATAATATACAAACTTAGGTAGTTTTTTTTCTACTTTAGGATAAGAAATTTTACTTAAAGGATAGTCTTTCTTATCCATATATCCGTTATTATATAAATATTTATAAAATGATTTAAAAGTACTTATCCTTCTTCTAATAGATGTTGAACTCTCTTTTTTCAAATTTAAAAATTCTAAATAATCTTTTATATCTTCATAATTAACTTTATCTAAATCTTTCTTTAAAAAAATATATAAACTATATAAATCATTTATATAGGATATTAAAGTATTATCTGAATAATTTTTAGATATTATATAATTTTTAAATTCTTTAATTAAAGTCATTTTTTCAAAATCATTCTTTTCCATAATTAAATTATAATATATTTTTTTAAAATATGAAAGACACTAATAAAAGTGTCTTATTTATATAAACACACATGTGTGTGATTCAAAAAGTAGTATTTGATGGAAATATGTATTTATGTATTATCAATTTCAATATATTCTTAAAAAACGATTTTAGAAGAATGATTATTTAGAAATCATTATATACGACAGATTTTAATTATTAGAAATAGTTTTTACTATTTCTAATATATATTATTAAATATTTTAATAATTGTTTATTTGTTTCATCACTATTTTTAAAATTATTAATTAAATTAATTTATTTTTCCCAACAGCGTAATCTATATCTTTTTGAAAAAGTATATCCTCTTTTTTCATTTTCCTCAATACTAGTTTTTTGAGGAATACCAAAATACCCAATTTTATGATACATTTCACCATCAGAATTTACTCTTGTAAAATGAAATTCACTTTCTTTTAAGAATAATAAAACATCCCAAGATTTACACCAATAATTTCCTAATGTTCTATTATTTTGTCTTTCATCTGTTTCAGTTATTTTATATCCTAATTTTAAAACTTTAAAGTCTAAAATTATTCTATCCTCAATTTTGAGTTTAACAATTTCACTAACAGGTATATTTAATACATTAGCTGCAATTATACCAGGCTGAAATGCATTTTTACAAATATCATTTTCCGGAATATCGAGTCCCAAAGCAAAAGCATAACAATTAGTTTCAAAATCATTCTCCCAAAATTCTTCTCTTAAACTAATTAATTCTCTTATTTCCTTAATTGGCATATTTAACATCGAGATTCCTCCTTTTTGCTATTTATTATATCACATTAATTCATATTCTATTATAGCAATTCTATCATCTAAAAAATATTTTATTATTATTTATTTTATTCTTGCATATTAATATATCATATGATAATTATCTCCTATTTTAAATCTACCTTGATTTAATTTAATTCCAATACTTACATCTCATCTGTTGATAATCATTTAGTCTAGAAATAATATCAATATAAAAGTTTATTACTAAGTTTTTTAAAATTGCCATGCTAGCCAAAAACAATTGTATTCTGTTTATCAAATATCTTTTTATATATTTGGTATTAAAGTTATTATCAATATCAAGAAATTATTATCTCTTGTAAGTATAAACTACTTGTTATTTAAATTAATAAATCAAATGTTCATTTTAGGCAAGGAGTCAGCCCAATCATTTAAATTTTTAAATATTTCAGATAATTCATGATCTAATTCTATTAAATTTTTAAATTCGACAGTATCTCTATTTTTTAATACCGAAATAAAACAAACCAAATGATTTTTCGATAATTTAAAACCTTTCGGTATATTTTTAAATTGATACTCATTTTCAAAAATTATAGATAAACATTGATAATCAACTTTATCTATTGCTTTCAACAAATTATTTTTATCAGTATCATCAGTTATTATATTTACTTCTTTTAATTCTTCTATTAAATTTGAAATAATAAATAATTTAGAAAGTATTATTTCGACACAAGTTTCTACAAGATAACCCTTTTTTTGTAATTTTGAAATAACTTGATTTAAATTTTTTTCAATTCCTATATAATCTTTTTCATTTAAAATATTATTTGTTTTTAAATCTATACAACTATGCGTACTAATCATAATCAATAACTCCTCTCACATTGATTATATCACTATTTACAAAAATATGATTTTTTTAAAGGGCCAATGATTTATTTTTTCATGCTCACAGTGGGCATGTCTTAATTTTATATCCATTCTTATTTAATTTAATTTCTATAGTTCCATCTAAATCCGTACGATAAATATTACTATCTTTTAGTATATCTAACACACTATCTTTAGGATGACCGTACCTATTATTTTTTCCAACACCAATTAAACAATATTTAGGATTAATACTATTTATAAATTTTTCACTTGATGATGTATTTGATCCATGATGTCCTACTTTTAATACATCTATATTTTGTAAATCATATTTTTCTATTATATCTTCTTCTACTTCTAATCCTGCATCTCCCATAAACAAGAACTTATGATTATCTAATTCAGTATAAATAACACTTGAATTATCATTTTCATTACCGTAATCTTCGTTATTTAAAAACTTTAATTTGTTATTATTAATATTTAGTTCTTTAATGCATGAATAATATGGTATTTTCTTTTTATCTAATACTTTGATAAGTTTTTGTTCAAGTTCATTAAATTCACCACAATTAAATATCACATTTTCAACTTTAAAATTATTTACCAAATTAATAGCCTCACCCATATGATCATAATCTCCATGTGGTGATTGCCAATTAGTAAGTCGAATAAAATCCTTTATTTTTGAGAAAAAAGGAATCACCATTATAAGTAGATTCTTTATTAATTATTTTTTTAATACTTTATTTTTATTTAGTAATGGTTGATATATATGAGAGATAAAATCATCTTGTAACGTTAAACCTGTATTTAAATTTTTACTATATTTTCCATTTCCTGCTGGTGAAAAACATATACCATAAGTTTTATGTGGTCTATCCAACATTTCATCAAGTTTTTTTGTACACCAAATTTTAAAACCAAAACTATTTCTTTCAATGTTCAAACAACTTACAGAAGCAATAGACCATTCATCATCCGGATTTTAATAACAATCACTATGCCAAATTAATTTATTACTATTTTTATAATTTGGTAAAATCTCATCATTAAAATCATAATAATTATTCATAAAACTATCTAGCAAATGATATAACTCCATTTCTTCAGTAACATTAATTACAGCATCAGAATAAAAATACCATATGCATTCATCAGAAGAATGATCTATATACATTATTTCATTATTTTTATCATCATAGAAATGTATAGTTTTATTGCTTATAACTTTTTTCATCATGTCACCTCATTGATTTCTATTTATTATATCATACTAACTCATATTCTCTAACTGCAATTCTTTCATCCGAACAATATTCTATTACAAATTTATTATCTTGTTTACAAATAATTATTCCAATAGTTTTATCTTGATTAAACTTTCTTAAATTTTTATCTATGTAATTCATATAAATTTGTATTTGACCAATATGTTCTTTCTTAAGTTCAGTTACTTTTAATTCAACAACTACAAAGCAATTATATTCATAATTGAATAATAGTAAGTCTATATAATTATAATTATTTCCTATTCTTATTTTATATTCACTTCCAACAAAACAAAATGAATTACCAAGTTCATTCATAAAAGATTCAATATCTTCTAAAATTAATTTTTGTAAAATCTTCTCAGATACAATTTCATAATTACTACTATTTTTAATTATTATTGGATTTTTAACATATTCAATTATATTGGATTCTTGTTTATCAGTTAATTTATTTTTTGTCTCTTCTGGTAATCTTTCATATTCATTTAGTTTTATTTTTTCTCTTAATTGCCTTACAGATAGATTTTGAATAATTGATATATTTATATAATAATTAATTTTATTAAAATCATCATTCCATATCAATTCACAATAATGGGAATATGACAATTTGTCCGACAGCGTCGGACATTTTGAGAAAACATCATAAAATCTTCTAAAATATCTTAATCTAGATTGAGTATAACCTTTTCCTAAATCACTTGTTAATTTTTTTGAATATTCTTTAATTATACCTTCACCATAACATTTTCCTGCTTCGCTTAACATTTTCCCAACATTATAATAAGTATTTAGATCACTTTTATTAATTGAATAATTTTTAATTTTTCTATTTATTTCATTATTTATTAATTCATTCTTAATTTCATTATAATAATTCATTTTACTACTTTCTATGGTGGACAATTATTTATTTGTAATTTATTATTCTTAATCTTAAACATAATACTTCCATCTTGATCTGTTCTATATATTTTGCTATTTTTTAAATTATCTAACACACTATCATTTGGATGACCATATCTATTATTCTTTCCAACACCAATTAAACAATATTTAGGATTAATATTATTTATAAATTTTTCACTTGATGATGTATTTGATCCATGATGTCCTACTTTTAATACATCTATATTTTGTAAATCATATTTTTCTATTATATCTTCTTCTACTTCTAATCCTGCATCTCCCATAAACAAGAACTTATGATTATCTAATTCAGTATAAATAACACTTGAATTATCATTTTCATTACCGTAATCTTCGTTATTTAAAAACTTTAATTTGTTATTATTAATATTTAGTTCTTTAATGCATGAATAATATGGTATTTTCTTTTTATCTAATACTTTGATAAGTTTTTGTTCAAGTTCATTAAATTCACCACAATTAAATATCACATTTTCAACTTTAAAATTATTTACCAAATTAATAGCCTCACCCATATGATCATAGTCTCCATGCGTTAATAATAAATAATTTATCTTTTTAAGACCAATACTTTTAAAAAAAGGAATCATGCTAGATGTCATCAAATTAAATTTATTATTTTGAAGAGCCCACTTTTCTTTATAGTAATCAATTTTACCACCTGTATCAATTAGAATACTTTTCTTATTTTTAGTAATTATAAGTATACTATCACCTTGATTAACATCAATAAAATATATGTATGTATTATTATTAAAACCAGTTTTAATATATAAGTATACTATAAAAACTATAAATGGTAAGATAATTATTTTTTTATTCTTAATGATTAAAATAAATAATGTATAATATATTATTATCTCTAATATATTCATTCTTGCAAAATATAAATATAGATTAAATATATTTGAACTAATTTTTGATATATTCTCCATAAAAGTTATAAGAATAGTTAATATTTCATTTAAAAAAGGAAAAATGATATTAAGAATAGCAAACGGAAATACTATATAGCTTACATAAGGAATAAAAAATAAATTATTAAAAAAACATAATATATTTATTTCATAAGACATATTTATTATGAGCGGTATACTAGATAAAAAAGATATTAAACTTATAATTAATATACTTTTTATTTTTCCTTTAATTTTATAATTTTCATTAAATAATATAATAAAAAATGTAATAGTGAAAGATAATATAAATCCTATATTAAATATATAATTAGGATTTATAAATGTAATAATAATAAAAGTTAAATATAAAATATTCCTAGATTTAATATTTAAATAATATATTTCATTTATATTTATAAGTATAAAAAATATAGTTGCTCTTAAAATTGAAGGCGTAAAAGATGCAATAAAAGAAAAAATAATTAATAATACAGATGTTAAAAAAAGAGATATTTTTTTAGATATTTTAAATTTATTTAAAATAAATATTATAATAGATGATAACATAGAGACATGAAGTCCAGATAATGAAAATAAATGTGTAACACCATTAATTTTATAATTATTATACAATTCATTATCTATATAATTTGTTCTACCAAGTATTAAAGCATATAAATAATCATTATTTTTTATATTAGAAATTCTTTTATAAATTAAATTTTTTAATTTAATAAAGATATTTCTATTTTTACTTTTTAATAATATAGTATTTATGTTAAGTATATATTTAATTTCTTTTCTTTCTAAATATTTTTTATAATTAAAAGTGTTAAAAATAGTATTATTACTTGGTATTTTAAGACTACCTTCAATTTCTAATTTATCGCCAATTTCATAATTAAACTCTTCTTTTTCTTTTTTATTATTAAAATAATATGTTCCAACTAAATCTTCATAAAAATTTAGTGCTAATTTATCTCCATCTATTTTAATATCACTAATCGTTAAAATAAATTTATTTTCATTAATATTATATTTACTTTTTAGTTCATAGTTATAAACATAAATAATTATATAAATGATATTTATTATTAATAAAAAATAATATAAGCAATCATATTGTAATATTGTTCTTAATCTTTTCAAAAGTATTTTCACTTATTCCACTAACATTTAAAATATCATCTATACTTTTAAAATAACCTATTGAATTTCTATATTCAATAATAGCAATAGCTTTAGATTCTCCAATGCCATTTAATTCCATTAATTCTTCTTTACTAGCAGTATTAATATTAATTAATTTACTTTCATCACTACCATTATTAATAGTTGAATCACTTTGTTCTTGATTAGTATTATTTTCTAATATGCAAGCATCATTTTTTACTTCTTCACATATACAAGGCGTCTCAACAATAATAGTTTTTGTTTCATTAGCTTTTTCTATTTCTTCATTTGAATAAATAACAATAACATCACCATCTTTTAACTCTTTTGATAAATTGATAAATCTAGTATTTGCATTTTTTTTAAGACCACCAGAAGATTTAATCGCATCTATCACTCTTTGTCCTTCATATAATTCATATACACCTGGTTTATTAACACTACCTTTAACATCAACAATTATTTTTTTACTTTCAATTATATCTTCTTGTGTCTCTACTAATACATCATCTTCTTCATATATATTCTTATCTTTAACATTATTATCTATATTAAGATATAAATAAAATAAGTAAATAAATCCTAATAAATAAAATAATATTATTATTGTAGGAAATATAATTTTTCTATAATCATAATCTTTTAAAATTGATAAAATTTTTTTCATATATTACTCCTTTCATATATATAATTAGAAATTAATATTTAAAACACTACTTTTTTCTAAAATAAAATCAAGTAGAATATCTACCTGATCTTATAAATATAGTTATTTTAATAATCTTTTTTGAAATATTGGCTCTGACTTATCCATTGTCACTACAAAATATTCTTTTGTATTATAATCATAACCAATACTCATTTCATTTGATAAACTTTGAAATGCTTTATGAAATGAATAATCAATTCCAAGTCTTGCAAATATGAAATATAATATACTAATACTTCCTTTTTGTGTATTTGGTCCTGTAAATATTTCTGCTTTTAATACAGGATTTTCTTTATCAGAAAGTATTTCATACAAATTATCTAATGCAATATATTTATCATAAGCTTCAATATTAATAAGAACACTACTATCTTTTCTGTGAAGTAATAATGCAATATATGAATTTATATCTCTTATATATCCAAGAGAATCTTCTTTATTTAATATTTTATATTGATCAATTCCAACTAAATACTTATCTTTCATAATATTTATCCCCCTAATAATAATATTTATGAACATAGTCTAACATGATTATTTAAATAATTCAACTATAAATTATATTAATTATTATCCCTCTTCATTTATATCAAATTGACTTGTATAAAGATCATAATAATAACCTTTATTTTTAAGTAATTCTTCATGTGTTCCACTTTCTAATATTTGACCATGTTTTATAACAATAATCTTATCACTTCCAATTATAGTAGATAATCTATGTGCAATAACAATAGAAGTTCTATTTTTCATAAGTGTATTCATTGAATGATTTATCAAATATTCAAGTCTTGTATCAACATTACTAGTAGCTTCATCAAGAATCAATATTTGCGGATCTGCTACTAATGCTCTTGCTATCGTAAGTAATTGTTTTTCTCCCATAGAAATATTATTTGTCTGTTCATTAATAGTAAAATTAAGTTCTCCAGGAAGACCTTCAATCATGTGAAGAATCTTTGATTTAGAAAGTATTGTGCTTAACTTATTATCTGATATTTTTTTATCAAAAATGATATTATTTTTTATGCTACCTTCAAATAACCATGTATCTTGAAGTACCATACTTATTAATTTTCTATATTCATTTTTATCTAGGTCTCTAATACTAATACCATCTATTAATATTTGTCCCTCATAATTATCATAAAATCCCATTAATAAATTAACAATAGTTGTTTTACCAGCACCAGTTTTACCAACAATTGCAATTTTTTCACCTTTATTTATTTTAAGATTAAAATTCTTTAATACGGGCTTACCCTTTACATAACTAAAGTTTACATTTTTAAACTCAATTGAAGAATTAAATACTATATCATCTAATTCACCATTTTCTTCTTCCTCTAAATCTAAAACTTCACAAACTCTTTCAATTGTTGCTATTGCCATTTGAAGGTTAGATATTACTTGCGAAATTACATTCATAGGTTTATTAAAATCTTTTAAATATTGTATAAATGATTGAATTGCTCCAAGTCTAAGCTTACCATTTATTACTCTAATTGATCCCACACAAACAATAATTAAATAATTTACATTTCCTATTGCTTTATTAAAAGGAACTGCTAAGGAACTATAAAAACTACTTTTAAATCCATAATCTGCAAGATTTTTACTTTCTTTATTAAATTTCTTTATAAAATATTCTTCTTCATTAAATGATGTAATTACATCATTATTCGTAACACTCTCTTCTACAAAAGAATTAACATTACCTAGTGCTTTTTGATTTAATTCAAAATATTTTTGAGTTTTTTTAACTATATAAGCAAGTAATATAAATGTAATTGGTATTACTATTATAGTTATTAAAGCTAATGTAACATCTAATATAAACATCATTGTTACAACACCAATAATTAAAGATATATTATATACTAAATCTGGAACAATTGCTGTTAAATTATCAGTAAGTCTTTCTACATCATTTGTTATTTTACTAATAATATCACCCTTTTTTATGGTATCTAATTTAGATAGTTTAATTTTGTTAATTTTTGATATTAGTTTTCGTCTTAAATCATATCCTATTTTCTGACCAAGCTCACTTGCTAAATAACTTTTAAAATATGTGCAAATAGCATCCATTATATAACAACCTAACACTACTAAAAGTATTTTTGTTATATATGGCATATCAAATGATATTTTATTGCTTATTGAATTATACAAACTATCTGTTGCATATCCTAAAAAATAAGGTGCTAATGAATTAAAACCAGCAGCTAATATACAAAATAGTATAATCAGTATAAATGACTTTTTATATCCCTTAATAATTCTATGTATTTTACTAAAAGTTTCTTTAAAGGAAGTATTATTCTTTTTTCTCTTTTTCATAATTATACCTCCCTTTTTTGTGAATCGATAAATTCTTTAAATATTGTACTACTTTTCTCAAGTTCCTCATAAGTACCAATATCTTCGATTTTACCTTCTTCTATTACGATTATTCTATCACAATCTTTAATAGTACCTACCCTTTGAGTAATTAATATAACCATTTTATCATTATATTCTTTCTTTATTGCTTCTCTTATTCTTTTATCAGTTATATAATCAACTGCACTAAAAGAATTATCAAAAAGTAAACATTCTCCTCCACTTAGAAGTGCTCTTGCAATAGACATTCTTTGTTTTTGACCACCAGATAAATTGACTGCTGATTGCTCAACCTTATAATCATACCCTTCTTCATTATTATCAATAATATCATGTATAGCAGCAGTATGCATTACTTCATCTATCTCACTTATATTGTATTTATTACCAAATGTAAGATTTTCTCTTATTGAACCTCTAAATAACAATGATTTCTGTGGAGTATATGCAAAAATATCTCTTAATGATTCTATATCATATTCCCTAATATCAATTCCATTTATAAGTATTTCTCCACTTGTTGCATCTATATGTCTTAAAAGTAAATTTACAATAGTAGTCTTTCCACTTCCTGAAGAACCAATTATTCCAATACTTTCCCCCTTAACAATTTTAAAATTTATATTTTTAAGCATTAAATTACGAGCATTTTCATATTTAAAGCATACATCTCTAAATTCTATACTTTCAAGAGTTTTTAATTTAATACTACCTGTATTTTTAATAGATGGTTTGACATTTAATATTTCATTTATTCTCTTAAATGAAACCATTACTCTTGGGATATTTAATATTATCACAAGTAACATTAAAAAGCTTACTAAAACAGTTGCCATATATTGAATAAATGCCATCATCGATCCTATTTCTAATTCATTAGAACTAATAAATCCTGTTGAAACATATACTATTATTATAGTTGCAATATTAATAATTAAAATCATCATAGGTTGAACAAGATATATTATTTTATTTAAAAATATATTTAATTTCTTATTTTCATCATTCACTTTATCGAATCTATTTTTAAAAAAATCTTGTTTATTGAATGCTTTAATAACTCTTAAACCATATAATATTTCTCTAGATGTTGCATTTATTTTATCTAACAATTGCTGTAATTTCTCAAATTTAGGATATACTATTGAAAATATTATTATAAGTCCAAGCATAAGTACACAAAGAGATACAACTACTATAGGAACAAGAGATGGTGCCGTTAGATATCCCATAATAGCGGCTCCTATTCCCATTATTGGAGCAAAAATTATAAGTTTTAATCCAAATGAAAATGTTGATGTAATATTACTTACATTATTTGTACTTCTAGTAATAAGAGTTGAAACTCCAAATTCATCTATTTCTCTTTTACTAAAACTATTTATTTTTTTATATAAAGCATCTCTTATATTATAACCATAATAATTAGAAAATTTTGATGTGCTATACACAACTAATATATTAGATAATAAAGCAAAAATTGTAACTATAGTCATTAGTATAGTTTTATTTATAATAAAATCTTTATTACTATTTACAATGCCAATATCAATAATATCACTCATTATATTAGGTAAATACAGTTCACAAATAACTTGAATTATTGAAAATATTAACATAAGTAAAATATATTTTCTAAGTCCTTTTGTTAACTTAAATAATTTCATTCTTTTCTCCTTATAAAATCATATTTATTATTTCATTCATTATATATATCTTATCTTCAGGAATATAAAGATAACCATTTTTATTAATAATAAGTTTTTTTGAAATTACTTCTTCAAACTTAAATTCACTAAATATATCTGTATTAAATTTATTTTTAAAATTTTCAATGCTTATTCCATCTAACTTTCTAAGTCCAAGTATTACTTCATTTTCCATTTCTTCACGAATTGAAACTAAAAATTCATCAAGTCTATATTCACCTTTTATATATTTATTATAACTTCTAGTATTTTCATATCTCATATCATTTATATAGCCATGACTTCCAAGACCAAATCCATAATATTCTTGATTATTCCAATAAGTTAAATTATGCTTACTTTCTTTTTTACTCTTGGCAAAATTACTAACTTCATAATGATAATAACCATTTTGTTTTAATTTTTTACATATATATTTATACATTTTATAATCTAATTCTTCACTTACACTCTTAACTTTTTTATTATAAAGTGCTGTATGTTTTTCAATTATTAATGAATATGTACTAATATGATCCACATCTAGTTTTAATATTGATTTTATATCACTTTTAAGTATTGACATATTCTCAGTAGGTAAAGCATATATTAAATCAACATTAATATTATCAAATCCATATTGTTTACATAATTTAATATTTTTAATAATATTTTTTTTATCATGCTTTCTATTTAAAAATTTAAGATTATATTTATTAAAACTCTCAACACCAATGCTAATTCTATTAACATTATTTTCTTTTAAAATATTAAGTAATTCATCATCTATATCATTTACATTACATTCAAATGTTATTTCACAATTTTCTACTTTATTAAATACCTTAAGTATACTAAATAATTTTTTTAAATTAGATTTGCTTAGAGAAGATGGAGTTCCACCACCTATATACAATGTATCAATAACATCTTTTTCATAGAATTTATTTATTTCTTTTTCTAAAGAATCCAAATAATTAGATGCCCATGATTCATTATTCAAATACTTACAAAAATCACAATAAGAACAAATACTATTGCAAAATGGAATATGAATGTAAACACTTCTCATATATACTACCTCAGTATAATTATACTAATTTTTATATTGATTTGCAAAGTATTTTAAATACAAAAAATAAAGTAAAAAATTACTTTATTTTAAGTTCAAAACCATTTTTATCAACTGGTAGTAATTGTGGTATATCAAAATTATTTTCTGAATATTCTCTTAAAACCCTATCTCTTCTTAATATTATTAAACCTTTTCTTAAGATTTGTCTTATTCTAGATGAAGAAACATTAAGCTCTTTAGCAATTTCTTCATCAGTATATTTTTTATCAGAGCAATATTTCATAACTATTGCTTTTCTAGTTCTATCATCTAATCTATCATTATTATATAACGCTCTTCTTATATCTAATATTTTTGCTTTTCTTAAATAATCGTCTTCTATATTAACTCTCTCATCACTTAAAATATCACTTAATGTAAACTCTTCATTATCACTTATAGTGGTTGAAATTGATGTAATACTTGGAAGAGATTTACAAAACTCCACTCTACTTTCTTGCATATTTAAATCTTTTGCTATTTGCTTGTTACTTGGTTCAACATCATGATTATTTATTTTATATTCTTCTATATATGAACAAATTTTATTGTAATCAGCGTTTACTCTTTCTGGAATTATAATGCTTCTTTTTTCAACCGTGTGTCCTCTTGTTATAGCTTGTCTAATCCACCAAGATGCATATGTTGAAAATTTATATCCCAATGAAACATCAAACTTTTCTATTGCTTTAATTAATCCAATATTGCCATCTTGAATAGCATCTTCAAATGAATATCCTTTATTAGCATAATATTTAGCAATGGAAACAACTAATTTTAAATTATGATTTATTAAATCATTATATGCATCAGTATCTCCAGACTTAATTCTATCAAATAATTCTACTTCTTCTTCTCTTTCTAAAATATCAAAATTTCCAATTTCTTTTAAATAAATACTTATCACATCTAAATTAGATTTATCATTATATTTTTTCTCACTAGAAAACTTTAAATCTTTATTATTTTTATAAACACTAATTATTAATTCTACATTTTCATCAATTACTTCAAAATCACTAAGTTCTATTATAGCATCTATCATTGAACATAACAATAAGCTTGAATTTAATATCTCATCAGCATCTAGTTCTCCTAATTTAAAATTATTATTTTTAAAGAATTGAATTAATTTTTTATAATTTTTTATTTGACTAGATTTACTAGGTTCTTTATCAAAATTACTTTCAATAAAATCAACTATTATTCTATTTTGAATTTTATTTAACTTTAAATCCTCTTTCATACTAATTATCACCTCTATATTTATAAGAATAATTTAATTGTGCTGGTTTTGTTTGCTCTTGATGAGAAATATTATCACAATCAAACATTGATAATTTTTTATCACTTCTAACTCTATCAATTATTATTTTTTTAACTTCACTAACATATTGATGAGATATACCCATAGCATCAGCAGTTTCTTTATCACTATATTGATTATATACCATCATTCTAAATATTTCTTTTTGTTTTTTAGTTGGTTTTTTTGCTTTATCAAATTCTTTACTAAAATCTTGAGCAAATATTCTATTTATAACTCTATCTTCTAAACTTTCTTCATCACACGAAACGACTGAATAAAGAGTATCTTCATTTTCTTCACTGATATATGTATCTAGAGAAATTGCATCATCAATAATATTTTTTATAAATTTTACTGTATCTATACTCATATTTGTTAGTTTTGATAATTCCTCATTTGTAGGTTCTTTACCATATATTTTTCTATATTCATCTATTGCTGCTGATATTCTAGCTCTATTTGCCTCATTATTAACTGATGTTTTTATAATTCTATTCATTATTACATATCTTTTTATACTAGAATATATTGCAGGATATACAAATGTAGAAAACTTATATCCTAAATTGCCATCAAATTTTTCAACAGCCTTAATAAGTGCTATATTTCCCTCTTGCACTAAATCCATTAAAGGAATTGAAGAATAATCAAACTTTCTAGCTATTGAAACAACTAATCTTAAATTGTGCTTTATTAATTCATCACGAGCTTTCACATCACCATTTTTAATTCTTTGATAAAGCTTAAACTCATCTTCTCTTGATAATATTTTATAACCCTTTATTTCCAATAAATACATAGTAGTTGAATCATTTTTATTACTATTAACATATTCACCTATTAACTGATTATAATTACTATCAAAACTCTCTTTTTCACATTCACTAATCATTTTATAAGCATCAAATAAGTTATTTGTACCGTATAAATGATTAATATCTTTTACTTTATTTACTACACTTATCATCCTATTTAACTTAGGGCTCAAACTCAATAGAATAGTAGCATCTTCAATACTAATTGAATATTTTATTTCATTCAAAAAAACAAGTAATTTTTTATAATTCTCAAGTTGTATAGAATTACTCATTTTATCTTTAAAATTATTATTTACAAACTCAATTATTAATTTATTTACTTTACTCATATTTTTCACCCCCCTTTTTAAACTTAATATTATATTAATGATTTTGCTTTTTTTAGTTTCATTACAGCACTAGTTTCTATACTTTTTACTCTTTGTTTTGTAATTCCATTTAAGAATTGTCCAATTTCTTTAAAACTATATCCATACACATATTTATATAACAATACTTTTTGTTCAGTTTCACTTATTTTTGCCTTTTCATAAAGTGATTCTAAAGTTTTAGCAGCATAGATTCGTTGAATTAATTCTTCTTCTAAATCTGTGTCTGATACAATATAATCACCTAAAGTACCATCATAATCTGGCTGTATTTTATCATCTATACTTAATGTTCCTATTAATGCTCTTTCTAATATACTGATTGTTTGAATTGAATATCCACTTAAAGTAGATAATTCTTTTATTGTTGGATTTCTAAAATATTTATTTTTAAATTCTCTTTTGATTACACCCAATTTTTCATTTCTCTCCCAAGCAGCAACTGGAATTCTAATTGTCCTTGATGTATTGTCTATATATCTTTTCATTTTTTGTCTTATAGAGTATGTAGCATATGTTGAAAACTTAAATCCTCTAGTTTCATCAAATGTAGAAACACAATTAATAAGTCCAATATTTCCTTCTTGTATCAAATCCTCAATAGCAATACCTGAATTTGCAAATCTTTTTGCATTATTAACCACTAATTTTAAATTATGATTAATAATTTTTTTTCTTGCTAATTCATTACCTTTATTAGCTAATTCAAATAGTTCCTTCTCTTCTTCTCTACTTAATACTTTAAAGCCTTTAATTTGTTGGATATACATATTAACTGAGCTTCCTAACTCACAATCAATATCAAAATCCAAATCAAATTCATCATCATATAAAGTAAACATAGACTTTATACAAGAAGGGACATCTAATTTAATTGATCTAACAGCATAAATAATATCTAATAATGACGGAATATTTTTAATTAAGTATTCTGCTTCAAATTCATTAATTACATATTTTTTTAATTCTAAAAATTCAATTAATTTTTTATAATTTTTTATATATGTTGAATTATTATTATTATCTTTTTCAAATTCTAAATTAATAAAATTAATAATTTTATTTAGTTTATCTTTATCAATTACTGTTTTCATATTTCCCCCCATTTTTTATTTATTTAAAGCTATTTAATCATTCTTCTTAATCCTAATCGTGAAATATATATATTTCTTAATTTATCTGACCCTCTTTTTTCTATTTGTCTTATTCTTTCCTTAGTTAAATTAAATTCTTGTGCTACTTCATCCAATGTTTTTTTATCACAATCATCATCACCAATTCTAAGTCTTAAAATAGTTTTCTCTCTTTCATTTAAAACATTTATTTCACTTAAAATATCACTAATACTAGAATATATTAATCTATCAATTACAATATCCTCAACGTTACAAGAATCATCCGCTTTATCTTCTAATAATGATTCTAATTCATCTTCTCCTCTTTCGCCTACTGTAGTATTTGAACTAACAGTATCAACACAATGATTCTTAACATCTTTAATAGTATTTACAGAAAGTCCTGTTAATAAAGATAATTCTTTATTATTTGGTTCCCTACCATTTGCGCAAATGAAAGAATCTGAAGCTTTTTTTACTTTTAATATTTTTTCTTGCATATGAATTGGTATTCTAATTACTTTACTTGTATTTTGAATTGCTCTTTGTATTTTATGTTTAATACATATGTAAGCATAAGTTGAAAATTTATTTCCACGTCTATAATCATATGTATCAACTGCTCTTATTAATCCATCATTTCCCTCTTGCACTAAATCTTCTATATCTAAATCACACCCTACATACTTCTTAGCTATAAAAATTACTAATCTTAAGTTATGATTTATAATTCTTTCACGAGCTTTAACATCGCCATTTTCATATTTTTTAAATAATTCTACTATCTCTTCATTGCTTAATAATTTATATTCAGAAATATCCTTTAAATATAATTTAAAGGATGATATATTTTCTAAACTACTTTCATTAAAAACTAAATCATTTTCAGAATCATTTTCTATTTCACTTACTTCTTTATAATCAAACAATCCTTTATCTAGTTGTTCAGATTTATTAGCATATTTTCTTACAACTTTCATACAAACATTTAATTTTTGAGATTTAGAAAATAATAATTCTGCATCTAATTCACTTATTTTATAATTATTTGCTTTTAAAAATATTAATAATTTTTTATAATTCTTCATTTGTTCAGAATCGAATCTACTTTCATTAAAATTACTATTAATATATTTTATTATTTCTTCTATTTCATCTAAACTTAACATTTTTATTGTATCTTCTTTATTCATTTTATTTCCCCCCTATCTTTTATCATATTATTTTTTTCTTACATAATGAAACTTATTTCCAATCTTCACCTTTTTATAAGAATGCAAATATTTGTCTGGAACAAGATTCAAAAAATCTGTGTTTTTTCTTAATTTTATAAATGCTTTATCTTCTATTTGTTTTACTCTTTGTCTTGTAATATTATACATTTTTCCTATATAAACACCATTATAACCAAAAGCATACTTTAAATATAATATTTCTTTTTCTCTTTGTGTTAAAACATCAGTATTTAATATAAAGTTTCTTATCTCTCTTGACATTATATTTGAAATTACTTTTGTCTCAACAGATACATTACCATCAGGAATAAAATCTAATACTGTTTCATCTTCATCTTCTCCAACATACTCATTTAGACTAGAAACATCTTTATAATGTCTTTTAAATATATCAACCTGTTCTATACTAATATTAAATTGCATAGATATTTGTTTATCAGTTGGATAAGTGCCATTTTTACTAAAATATTCTAATATATACTTTTGAACATTTCTCATTTTATCATATGTATTATTTGGTATTCTTATAAGTCTATTTGTCTTTTTTATAGCAACTAGTATAGTTTGTCTAATCCACCAAGTTGCATATGTAGAAAACTTAAATCCTCTAGTTTCATCAAATTTTTCAACTGCCTTCATTAAACCAATATTTCCCTCTTGAATTAAATCATTTAAAGCTAAATTAAAGTTATTATATTTTTTTGCAACATTAACAACATATTTTAAATTATGGTTTACAATTTCTTCAAAAGCACTACTATCTCCAGCATGATATCTTCTAAACATTTCAATTTCTTGCTCAGGTGTATAAACTTCCATATCTTTAATTTCGTTATAATAAAGATCTGTTAAATTTAAATCTCTTTTACCTCTACTAGTCATTGTAGAAGTCTTAGAATTACGATTTAATACTCTTTCTTCAAAATTTTTTATATCAAAAACTTCAAATAATCCCGTTACTAATGAATTTTCTTCTATACCATGCTTACATACTACTTTCATTGTATTTAATAATTTAGGGCATCTAGAAAATAAAACATCAGCATCTGCTTCATTAATACTACATTGCATCAACCTTAAATGTTTTAATAAAAGCCTATAATTATCTAATTGCTTACTTTCAACTTCTAAAGGACTAAAACTAGTATTTATAAATTCTACCAATTCATCTATTTGTTGATGATTTAAAGAAAAAACTAAATCATTTTCAAAATCAACATCTAAATCACTCGTATAATCAATATACGATAAATCACTATCCATCATAACTTATTCCCCCCCTAAATATATATTAAATTATTCTCTATTCCTTCTTATACCCCTTGTCATTTCGCGTAGATTATATCATACTTTTTGAAAAAAGTCAACTTTTGTTCGTATTTGATAGAGTAAAATAGAATTGGGATTGCATAAAAAAAGAAAGACCATGTTAAA